>JANYCR010000488.1 GCA_025360185.1 Leptospiraceae bacterium
TTGACCTGAGCTTACACCAACAGTTCCTACAGGAGGAACCCCGAGAAGTCTAAGGATTTCACTTTTAATTACATTATAATTTACGCCAAATGTGGAGAGAACTGCTGACGCAATATTGTTATTATCCCTAAGGAGCGCGAGTAGTATATGCTCTGTTCCTACATAATTATGCTTCATGCGTTTGGCTTCCTCTTTGGAGGATTCTACGATTCGCTGGTAACGGTCTTGGCTTGTGGGTAAATCTAAAAGGAGATTGTCTTCTCTAGATTTTTTTTCGACTTCTCTTTTGAGTTCATTCAGATTGATATTCAGGTTGATAAGAATCTTGACAGCCACGGAATCTTCTTCCCTGAGTAGTCCGAGAAAAATATGCTCGGGACCTACGAAATCATGACCCATTCGCTTGGCTTCTTCTCCAGCCATCTCATTGATTACTCTTTTTGCCCTCTTTGTGAATTCTACCATATTTGATCCTTTTAGAAAGATTGCTTACCCAAATTCATTAGATGAATCTAACCAAGCTGTATATTTTTCAGACTTCTACAATTTAACATATGTTGCATAAGAAAATTAGCAAGAAATAATTTCAAAAAAGTGAAATTATTGTTAAGAATGCGAATTTTAATATGAAACATTTTTAGTTACACTTATTATCTTTATTAGACAGAGTTTTATCTAGTTTAGAAAAAAAAGTCCTTTTGCATAAAAAAAATGGCCAAAATGCTTTCAACTTAATAGACATCAGCCAATCATTTCGTAGGAAAGCATCAATTTGCGTAGGCTCCTTCCCGAAAAATAAAATAGAAAATTAATTTTATCTAATTCTTTACAATTGTATGGAGTAATAAATTTTTATCCTGAATGACTTTTGAATAAAAGAAGGATTTAGAATGCAAAAGAACAAACTCGCACTCCTAGCTTTACTACTATTTTCAGTGGCAACGCGCTGCAAGGCAATTGGAAATACATTTCAGCCAATAGAAGGTTTTGACGCAAAGACGAATGAAAGAATCGAACGTTTTTTTTTAGAAACCAAGAATTACGATAAAAGAAAAATTGCCGTATTCGATGGTGATGGAACGGTTCTCGGGCAAGCTCCGCATTACATGGCTGATGAATGTCTTTACGAAGTCGCGAAAGCTAACCCACAAAAGAAAGCAGATATTATAAAAAAAATGACCAAGCTTTCAAATGTATCAATGGAGTATGTGCAGTTACGAGTGAAATTCTTTGAAGGGGATACGGTTGAGTATTTGCGCGAGTTAGGAGCTGATTGTTACAAAAAATACTACAATGGCAAAGTTTTTAAGCCCATGGTCGATTTGATTCGTGTTTTGAAAGAGAATGGGTTTGAGGTGTGGATAATCACTGCAAGCCCCGAGACAATGTATCAAAAATTTCTGAGCGAAGAATTACATATTCCCATAACAAATATCGTCGGTGTAAAATCTGTAGTGCATGAAGGTAAAGTCACAGGCACGATGGTAGAGCCAATTCCGCAAGACCATGGAAAAAAAGAAGCAATTGAAACTTTTGTTCAAGAGAAGCCGCTTTTAGTCGGTGGAAATAGTCGCGGGGATAAAGAGATGATTGAATGCAGCGGCAATTTGAAATTAATCATCAATCCAGATGAATACGTAGCTGAAGATCAGACAGAGAGTATTGCTGAGTATGCCCGCAGGAATAATTGGGTGATTGCAAAAATTAAAGATGTTCCGTCTACTGAATTTCCTTACATCTCTTCTAAAATTTTTAATATGAAAAAAAATAAAACAAACGAGTAAATATGATAACCTATTTAATAAACTGGTTTAAGCCAGCAGTCTCACAAAAGCGTTTTACGGAAGAAGAAGTTCAAAAGAAATACCCTGTCTATCGCTGGCATGTTTTAGAATCTACCTTCATAGGATATGCTGCATTTTACTTTGTTCGAAACAATCTTTCTGTTGTATCAAAAGAAATGGGCGAGGCACTGCATTATAATAAATCTCAAATTGGAGACATACTAGCAGTAACCGCTATTACCTATGGAATCGGAAAGTTTGTCATGGGTGCTTTGTCTGACCGAAGTGATTCTAGAAAATTCATGTCGGTTGGACTTTTACTTACAGCGATTTTGAATTTCGTCTTTGGTGCGGTAGAGGATTATTCTATGCATTTGCTTCTCTGGGGGCTAAATGGTTTTATCCAGGGGATGGGCTGGCCTCCGTGCGGAAGATCAATCGGGCATTGGTTTAGTTTAAAAGAGCGCGGAAGTGTATTTGCCATTTGGAATGTGGCGCATAACGTCGGTGGTGGGTTAGTTGGAATAGTTGCAGCTTATTCTGCTCATCATTGGGGCTGGCGCTCTGCTTTCTATGTTCCAGGGATACTAGCTGTTATCTCTTCGGTTTATATTTATTTTCGATTAAAGGATACACCTCAGTCAGAAGGTCTTCCTCCAATAGAAGAATATAAAAACGAAAAAACTCTACATGCAACAACAGAAGAAACAGAACGAGAACTTGGAACGAAAGAACTTTTCGGAAAATATATTTTTAATAATAAATTTCTCTGGCTATTTGCATTTGCGAACTTCTTTGTTTATATTGTTCGCTATAGTATGTTAGATTGGGGTCCGACTTATTTAAAAGAAATCAAAGGAGCAAGCCTAACTGGTGGCGGCTTCAGCGTATTAGTCTTAGAATTTGCAGGAATCGGCAGTACGATTTTAATGGGTTGGTTATCAGACAAGCTCGGTGGTAGAAGGGGGATGGTAAGTCTTTTTTGTATGATTCCAATTTTTTTCGCATTCGGGGTAATTTACTATAATCCGCCAGGGTTTCTATGGATAGATTTAACCATGCTTGGTGTCATCGGCTTTTTCGTTTATCCGCCAGTCATGCTTTTAGGTGTAGCTGCACTCGACGTTACATCTAAAAAAGCAGTCGGAACTGCGGCAGGCTTTGTAGGTTTATTTGGTTACATCGGTAGAACCACACAGGCTAAAGGTCTTGGCTGGCTCGCGAATAATCCTGAGTATGGATGGAATTATGTTCTATACGCAATACTCGGCGCGACGTTACTTTCTATTTTGTTTTTAAGTTTTACTTGGAATATTAAACCGCGGGAATAAGTTTTACTTACAAAAATAAATCCTTGAAAAAAAAAGAAGCCTGATTAGTATCACGCTCTATGGCTATAGTTACAGAAGAATTAGTTTATGAATATTGGGACTGCGATAAATGCGGTCAGAAGGCGATTCGCGGGGATGTTCGATCATGCCCCTCTTGTGGAAATGCAAGAAACGAAAATATAAAATTCTATTTAATGGAAGGAAAAGAAGAAAAAGTAGAAGATAAAGCGCAGGCGGACAAATTTAAAGCAGGCGCGGATTGGCTTTGTTCTTTTTGTGAAAACTTGAATTCCATTACGGATAACAACTGTTTATCGTGCGGGGCATCACAAGAATCTAGTAAAAAGAATTACTTTGAGGTGCAAAAAGAAAAGGAATTAAAGGCGGCGAAAAAAGTAGAAGCTCAGCCTCCCCAAACTCCGAAGAAGCCATTTAACTGGAAGAAGTTTAGCATCTGGGCGGTTGCAATTCTAGGAAGTTGTATTACTTCCCTTTATTTTCTAGGTAAGACACATAACGTTAGTTTTCAAGTGGTGGATGTTTCCTGGCAGCGCACAATACCAGTTATGCGCTATACATCAGTGGAGCAAAGCGATTGGGAGGGGGAGTTAAAGGGTGATGATATAGTTAAACTCAAATCAACCCAGGAAATTCGCTCTTACGAAGACAGGCAGGTTGGAACTAAGACAGAAACTTATACAGAAAGCGAGCAATATCAAACCGGTACAAAGAAAGAATGTCATACCAACTATGAATCAACCGGCTCGGGTGCATCTAAAAAAGTAACCAGTTGTGATAATGTCCCGACGTATTCTAGTCGGAGTGTAACCAAGCATAGAGATGTTCCTGTGTATCAGAAGTTTCCTATCTATGGGACAAAAGTGGTTTATACGGCTAATGTTTATACTCCGCTGAGGGAAGATACTCTAAAAGGAAAAGACAACGAGCCTCGCTGGCCTGATGTAAAATTGGGAGTAGGTGTTAATAATAAAGAAGACACCAAAGCTGAGCCTAGTGCTATATATATTGTAGAGCTTAAAAAAGTAAACCCAGACGATAAAGCTAAAGACTTACAAAAAATCAAGACGACCGAAGACAAATTTAGAAATGTATATATTCTAAACCAATCTGTTTTTTTACCCGTGAGTGTCTTCGAAGAGATCGTATTGGAAAAAGGAGAAGAAAAAATAGAAGATAAAAAAGAGGATGGCAAGTAATGACAAAAGCACTCATGTTAAATCTAAATTTGCGAGTGAATACTTTTTATTTTTTCTTGCGTTCCGATGTGCGGATACTACAGATTTTTCTCATGGGGACACTTCTTGGGATTGGTGTTTTCTTTCGTGATTTTTCTATTCATCCCATGCAGATCGCTTTAACTTTTCTTGCAGGGACTGTAACCCAGGCGATTTGGATGCGGATTTTAAAGATAGAGATTGCTTTTTTTAGCACCTTGATAAGTTGTCTCGGGATGTCACTACTTATAAGAAGTGATTACCTTTGGGTTCATCCGATGATTGCTAGTATCGTTATATCATCTAAGTATGCATTTCGAATTCGCGGTAAACATATATTTAACCCTGCTATGCTCGGTGTGATTCTTGGGATTAATTTTTTTCCGGGAACATGGGTTTCTCCTGGTCAGTGGGGATTTGAATTGACTATCGGAATTTGGCTCATTGCATTCGGATTTATTGTTTCCGGTAGAGCTAGAATTTCTGAAATCAGTTATGCTTTTTTATTTTTCTACTTTTCTCTACTTGCCTATCGCATTACTAAATTCGAATATAGATGGGATGTATTACTTCATCAATTACAAAATGGAGCCTTGATTCTATTTACCTTTTTTATGATTACAGACCCTAAGACCATACCGGATAATCGGATAGCGCGTATTCTCCATGCTCTTCTTGTGGCTACAGTTGCTTATGCGTGGGCATTTCAATACTTTAAAACAAATAATTTAGTCTGGGCTCTTTTTTTAACTTCACCGGTAGTCATTCTCTGGGATTTATTATTCAAAGCAGAAAAATATGTTTGGGGTATTGAGGATAACGCGAAGAAGTATACACTTCCTTTAAGATGACTATAACTCTCGTGCGGTCTAGCAGCGCATACTTGTTCGGTTGTTGTGCGGTCTAAGTTGGGGCGGGATAGAATTATGGAAGAAGTTGGATGCAATTTAGCCGACAGGCACTAGAAAGATACTTACGAGAACTAACGAAAGCGATCAATCAAAAGCCCAGCATGAGTAGCGAATCCAGTCGGAATGAAGCGGCAGATAGATATTTGCCGTGTACAAAAGAGTTGAGATTCCGGGCTAAATTTTACTCCGTTGAGTTCAAAACACCTTTTTATAAATAAGGAGCAACTCGATTATACTTTCCTATAAATACCAGGAACGCTTACCTCGATTGGTTTGGTATAAGGAAGAACAGGGATTTTTTTGCCAGCTACCTTAAGGAAATAATGACTACTTTCCTCAATCATTAGATTCGAAATATAGGAATGCATTTGGCGATTGAAAGAGAATTT
>JANYCR010000509.1 GCA_025360185.1 Leptospiraceae bacterium
AATAGCTTAGCTGAACTGACGCCCATCGCCAAACCGAAAAATGATTCGATATTATGGAATTTATGCCAATCGTATCATGGTTCGACAGCTAGCTTGGAAGCTGGTGCTCGCCAGGGCTACCAACCGGATAATTCCGTATTGTCACAACGAACTTGGGCGCAGGCAAAAATCCCCTAACCCCTTTACGAAAAGGGGAAATCGTCCTCCCTAATTATTTTTGAATTATTGTTTTTGAATTTTGAATCCTATTGACAATTTATAAAGCCAGTTCTTTCTTGGATACCAGAGGAATATCCTCATAACAGAAAGCTTTTAAATTTGGGCGCAAAAATTTTACCCCGTTTAGTTCAAAACACCTTTTTATGAATATGGAGACATCCGATTTTGCTTTAAAGCTTTTAATTTGTGAGAAAGAATGGGAGAGAATTATGGGAGCAGTTCCATGCAAATAGCAAAGCGAGCGATAGCGCTAGAAAGAAAACAGGATTTTTTCTTTTATTCTGTTACGCGCTATTAGTTTTTTGCATGATAGCAGTGCGGTTTGGTGGAATTTAGAAATAAAAACTTTTGTCCTTTGATAATTTTGCTTCTGTACTTCCCGGAATAAATCCGTCCATTAAAATAGACTTTTTATCTTTTAATTTAAAAGTAGAAGTGGCTACTTTCGGTTTGCCTTTTGGATTACCATCACTGTCGCAGGATTCTTTTGTTTCGGTTACGTTGACTTTGCCGGTAGAAAGATTATAATCATAAGAGCTAGATTCTTCGCAGATTAAAAATGAATCAGAAGTTGCCCCAATTAAAAACCAATTACCTCCTTGGAATCTATAGCGATGGGTATAACTCCATTTTTCCCTTGAACCACCGAAGTGTCGGATAACAAGTGTTCCGTTCTCAATAACGAGATCTTCAAACGGGTCACCCATCATTCCACCATGCCGACTTGGTAATATAGCGCCGATACTCTTATGAAGCAAATCCCACTTATCCGCTTTCTTTTTAAAGATGTGAATTTCGCGTTCTGTTCCTAAATCGCCTTCTCGTTTGGTATCATAGACAGCGACTAACTCTTCTTCTTTATCACCGTCTAAATCTCCCTTGGCTTCTTTTATGTTTTTAAAAGTTGCGGGACTTGGAATAGAAGGATTTGGAATTTCCTTTGTAGTTGGTGGTTCTTCTGCTATTGGCTCGGATTCAATTGGAGCAGGTGATTCGATTATAGGCTTGGGCTCTTCTGTTTTTTTGCAATAGCTGAAAGATGTTATAAATAATAAGACTAAAAATACTTTAATTGTATTTTTCATTTAATTCTCCTTGACTCAACGAAATTTTAATTTAATAAATCTTATTCAAGATTTTAATACTGTAATTTAATTTAAAGCAAAAATATTTACTTCCTATGGGAAAATAAAAATTATCCGCCGGTATTGATTTGAATAGCATAGATATACTTGGATTTATGAATAATAGAATAGCCATCTTTTTTATTTAAAAGTTTACTTTGCTTTATTCGATCGCGCTCTTCATTACTATTAAATATTAATTCTTTTGTATACGGATTAAATCCAACTATTAAAATAAAATGATCACAAACCCATTGTGGATTTTCATCTGGATAAATTTTTACTCCGAGTAATACTGGATTACCCGCTTCGATATTTTTAATAATTTTTTCTTTTAAAAATAGACTTGGATCAGAGACGGTCGATGAAATATTTGAAAATGGAATTTTTAGTTTCTTTAAAACTTTCAGGATTTCACCCGAATGAATTCCTCTATTCGGAGGATTCACTATCTCATTGATTTCCTTTTGGGAAATATTGATTTTAAAAAATTGAGACACAGACCAGATACACGCCTCACCGCAACTACCTTCGGGAATTTCCCAGTAAATATCGGGTGGATTAAACTTTTCTAGAATAACATCGCCTTCTTTTTTTTCGAAAGAGAGTAGGGAGAAGGATATTAGATAAATTGTGAAAGATATTAAATAAAGATTCTTCATAATGATGAATGAAATTCGATTGATGTCTTTTGTCTAGTTGGAAAAGAAAACTATATACTTAAATTCTACTTGACGATAGCCGCGAGCGCGACGGCGATTTTAACGCGAAAATGAATGGTGAAAACCATTCTGTTAAAATAATAATTTCGCCGGGGCGCCCCGAAAAAATGTTAGTCTTGACAAAATGTAGGAATTAGAATTTACTCAGATACTATGAAAAACTTTCTGATTCTTAGCCTCCTATTATTTTCCACCTTTATCTTAGCAGATACCTTGCCAGATACTCTGCCAAATGATGTTGTTATCCGCTACTATAAACCACTTGGTCATGCAGGTAGAGGCTTTTCCATGGAGCTTACGACTAATAATTGTAAATACCAAGATAAGTCTATTCATCGTGAAAATGAATTTTCTTTTAAGATTACACCGGAGGAGCTAAACACGATTTACCAGTCCTTCAAAAAAAATAAATTGCATAAGATTGAAAACGATGATGACTTCTTACATGATTACGATGGAATTTCTCTTTCTGTTTCGTGGGCTGGGAAGTCAATTGATATTAGTCAGAGTGGAAGAAGGATTAAATCTAGTTGGCAAAAAGAATGGAATAATATCATTACTCCACTAGAAAAAGTAAGAGAGCGAGAGATTGCAAATGCAGAGAAGGAAATGCAATTAACATTTGACAAGAGTTTAATCGGTAGTTTTATTCATATCCAGATTGATTCTTCAAATACTCTCATTCGAAAGTATATAGATGCAACTGCTCTAAAAGAAAATCCAATTCGTATAAAGAGTTTACCTGGTAGTATTTCAATGTATTGTATTTTATATAAAGGTTATGATCCAAAAAAGAAAGCGGAGATTTATTCTGACTTTGACCCGGAGCGTTCTTCTCTATGGGATCAAAAACACAATGAATACTTAAATAGTTTAAAACAGGAATCATTTACCCTTACCCTCGACTTTACTACTAAAAAATCATTTCAGCTAATTCGTAAAGCGGATAAGTTACAAATTCAGTAATCCTTATGTGTATTCTATTTATAGCCATTAAGCAACATAAGGATTATCCGCTCATCATCCTGGCTAACCGCGATGAGTTTCAACAAAGACCGACCACGAGTGCGCGGTTTTGGGAAGAGTATTCAGAGTTACTCGCAGGTCGGGACTTGCAGGATGGTGGAACCTGGCTTGGATTAACTAAGAAAGGAAGAATTTCTGCACTTACGAATTATCGGGATATACCGCTCTACAAGGAAGGACGAAAGTCACGAGGGCTATTGGTGCGAGACTACTTAACTTCGAATACTACATCTGCGGCTTATCTCGATTTGCTTGTCGAGACCAAAGATACTTATAATCCCTATAATATTTTAATTGGAAATCCGAATGAGCTATACGTTTACAATAACGTGAGTAACGAGATAAGTAAATTGCAAGAAGGCTTTCACGGATTAAGCAACGCTTACTTGAATTCCCCCTGGCCTAAAATTAGTCGAGGCATTGATGGATTGAAAAATTATATTCTAAATTCTAAATTAAGTAAGGATGATTTATTTTCTATCATGAAAGATGAAACGAAAGCACCTGATTCTATGCTACCTAACACAGGCGTAGGGCTAGAAAAAGAAAGATTTCTTTCTTCTATTTTTATCCAGGATCAAATATATGGAACCCGCTCTACTGCTATTATCCTTTATCACAGGCAAAATGCTGTTAGCTTCTATGAGAGAACCTATAATCCTAGCGGAGAAACTAATTGCGAAGTCGAATTTAGTTTTTAAGAAAAGTTCCAAATTGCGTTTCTAGTTCTTCGCGCATATCCATTAAATCAAATAAAGACCATCTTGCTTCCGAAGAAAAGGAAACCATTACATCAATGTCACTTTTGTCAGAGAAATCTTCGCGAAGCACAGAACCAAAAAAAGAAAATTATTCAATTTTCCATTTCTGACAGAATAGAAAAATGAAATTATCGTTTAAGACAAAATTTTGATTTAATTTGGGTTTACTCATATTCTCGGAATTGATCTTTCTCTATTCCATTAAATCTCTCTAATTCTGTTTTTGCAAACTCTATTTCCTTTATTCTTTCCTCTGTGTCTCGGTGGGAAGTCTTCATTCAGGCGCCCAAAAGCCTTCTCAATTTAAGCTTGCTTCTCTGAACCGTACAAAAAACCTTGCGGTAGAGATTAAAAACTATGATATTTGGTATTTTAAAAGAAAGCGGGGAAGAAAAACGCGTTGCGATGCTTCCCGAATCCGTGGATGCACTCATTAAAATGGGGCAATCAGTACTAGTAGAGAAGGGTGCCGGCGAAACAGCCTATGCATCTGACGAGGATTATAAGAAAGTCGGAGCGACGATTGTTTCTAAGAAAGAACTTTTATCGCAAGCGGAAGCCGTTATTAAAATCCAGCTTCCAGAGTCGGAAGAAATAGACGGCTTGAAGTCAGGCAGCATTTTATTTGCTGTGTTGCAACCGCTATTCAATTATAAATTAATCAAAGTTCTAAATGATAAGAAGGTTTCCGTGTTCAGCATGGATACGATTCCACGTATCACAAGAGCGCAGTCGATGGACATTCTAAGTTCTCAGGCGACTGTTGCAGGGTATAAAGCAGTATTAACCGCTGCTAGCCATTTGCCGCATTTCTTTCCAATGCTTACCACTGCTGCCGGCGCGATTCCGCCATCTAAAATGCTCATCATGGGAGCAGGCGTTGCAGGCTTACAAGCAATAGCCACATCTAAGCGTCTCGGTGCTGTCACAGAAGTATTTGATACGAGACCGGAAGTAAAAGAGCAAGTAATGTCTCTCGGTGGAAAGTTTGTGGAAGTAGAAGGAGCGGCTGACGCTTCTAAAGCTGGCGGGTATGCTGTGGAACAAACAGAAGATTATAAAAATCGTCAAAGAGAAGCAATTCATAAATCAGCTGTTAAAGCAGATGTAATTATCACCACTGCACAAATTCCTGGAAGAAAAGCTCCCGTTCTAATCACAGAAGATATGGTAAAGGGAATGAAAGCAGGATCTGTGATTATTGATCTTGCTGCATCTACCGGCGGCAACTGTCAATTAACCGAGAATAACAAAACAATCGTCGCACATGGTGTTACGATCATTGGAAATTCTAACCTGCAATCTACAATTCCATTTGATGCGAGTAAAATGTTTGGTAAGAATGTTATCAACTTCTTAAAGAACATGCTTTCTAAAGAAGGAAAAATTGAACTCAACTTTAACGATGAAATTATTTCCGGAACTTGTATCACTCACGCCGGTGAGGTTCGTCACAAACCAACATTGGAATTAATCAATAAATGATTGAAGTTTGGATAATTACTATTAACCCATTTAGACACGAATCTCAGAGAAATAACTCTGTGCCTCAATGCCTCTGTGGCAAATCTTTTTAGGAGATATTATGGATCAGATATTAGATTTTTTAATAAAGAACAAAGCAATGATTTACATGCTCGTTCTCTCAATTTTTGTAGGGATAGAAATTATCTCTAAAGTTCCGGCAGTATTACATACACCGCTCATGTCAGGTGCAAATGCAATTCACGGAGTCGTGATTGTAGGTGCGATTTTAGTTATGGGAGCTGCGAAAGAAGACGATACACTTTCTTTAATTTTGGGTTTTATCGCTGTTATCCTCGGAACTCTAAACGTAGTCGGTGGGTTTGTGGTTACTGATAGAATGCTGGAAATGTTCAAGAAAAAAGCTCCGGCTAAGAAGGATTAAACGATGACTGGATATATTGAAATAGCTTATTTTTTTGCATCTCTTTCTTTTGTAATTGGGCTCAAGATGCTAAGTCATCCTGATTCTGCAAGGAAAGGAAATATGTTAGCCGCTATTGGTATGGGGCTTGCTATCTTACTTACAATTCTCGGAGAAAATGTTCATAACTATGCTTGGATATTTGGTGGATTAGTCATTGGAACAACACTCGGTGCAGTATCTGCTCGTAAAGTAAAGATGACTGCAATGCCACAGATGGTGAGTCTTTTTAATGGAATGGGTGGGGCTTGTGCGGCTGTAATTTCTCTTGTTGAGTTTGTTCATCATGAAGATTTACAAATGGGACTGATGAATAGCACAACAGGCATTATCCTCGCGGGGATGTTAATTGGTTCGGTTTCCTTTTCTGGATCGATGATTGCGTTTGGAAAATTGCAAGGCTATAAAACAATTGAAAAGCCTGTAACGTATCCAATGCAAAAAATCCTCAATACAATTCTAATGGCATTAACTATTGGGATTGGAATTTTCATCATGACAAGTTATCAAAATTCACATGATGCAAGTGCACTTTTTTATGGAATGTTTGCTTTATCTTTACTCTATGGAATTTTATTTGTATTACCAATCGGTGGAGCAGATATGCCGGTGGTTATATCCCTGTTAAACTCATTTACTGGAGTTGCTGCAGCTTGTGCTGGATTTTTATACAGCAATATGGTGATGTTAATCGGTGGGATTTTAGTTGGTTCTGCGGGAACAATTTTAACAGTCGTTATGTGTAATGCGATGAATCGTTCTCTCATGAATGTTATCTTTGGAAGTTTCGGTGGTGGTGCAGGTGCATCAGGTGTAACCTCTGCTTCTGGGGATCAAACAGTAAGAGAAATTTCTCTTACCGATGCTGCCATCCTTCTCAGTTATGCAAAAAAAGTAATCATCGTCCCAGGTTATGGTCTTGCAGTTGCACAGGCACAACATACCTGTCATGAGTTAGACAACTTACTGGAAGAAAAAGGGGTAGATGTGCGTTATGCGATTCATCCTGTTGCTGGACGTATGCCCGGTCATATGAACGTGCTTCTTGCTGAGGCTGATGTGCCTTACCCTAAGTTATTTGACATGGAAGAGATTAACGGTGAGTTTTCTTCTACCGACGTAGTATTAGTTATTGGGGCTAACGACGTAGTAAACCCTGCCGCTCGCAAAGATACAGCCAGTCCGATTTATGGAATGCCAATCCTAGATGTAGACAATGCGGCTAATATCATTGTGCTCAAGCGCGGAATGAATGCCGGTTATGCGGGAATCGAAAACGAACTATTCTTTGACCCAAAAACAAAAATGCTTTTCGGAGATGCCAAGTCTTCTCTCGTTAAGCTAGTAGCAGAAGTAAAACAAAATTAACCCTATGGAAAGAAGAAAAAGAATTTCTAGACCTCTACCTGTGATTGTATTTGGGATTTTATTTTTAATACTCCCTTTTATCAATTACGTAAACTTTGCCTATCATTTTCAAATACCGTTCCAGAATTTTGTGGATGTTTTGAAAGTAGTGGATATAATTGCTATTATCCTTGCGGTGGTTCCATTTGCAGTCGGGATAGGAATCTTACTTGTAAAAAGATGGGGCTGGTTTCTTTTTCTATTCTATTCCGTTTTAGTTTTATTTTATAACTTGATGGTGTTACTCTCCGATCCGACAGAGACGAATATTCTTACCCTAATCCAAAGCACGATTGGCTTTGCGGCAATATTCTATTTTCTCAAGCCGGATATTTCTGCACCTTATATGAAGATGTATGGAAGAGGATGGAGATTTCAAGTTCGTAAGCCAGTTGAAACTGACATTGCGGTGAATGATCTCAAGCTTAGAACAAGAGACCTCTCTCCAACTGGTTTTTACGTAGAGTGGCTTAATTGCCCTTACGAATTAAACGAGGGAGTAAATGTATCTCTCACCATCGAAAAAAAGGCTCTCGAATTAAAAGCTGGTATTGTTCGACTAGACTCTATCGGCGTTGGTATTGCCTTTCGCTCTATGGATGCTGAAACAACTAAGACTATTAAAGAATGGATTTCTAAGCAAGAGATTTGATTTTCATTGACTCATACATAAGCGAAAATATCCTGACCTTGTACTCATAAATTATCATACTGCAATCCTATTTATTAAGGTAAAAAGATGAAAAGAACGTTTCAACCAAGTAGAATCAAAAGAGCTAGAACTCATGGC
Organism: Leptospiraceae bacterium; assembly: GCA_025360185.1. GTDB lineage: Bacteria > Spirochaetota > Leptospiria > Leptospirales > Leptospiraceae > UBA2033. The sequence goes on from JANYCR010000509.1 coordinate 7,998, forward strand.
TTTAAATCTCGTATGTCAACCGCTGCAGGAAGAGCAGTGCTTGCAAGAAGAAGAGCAAAAGGCAGACATAAACTTACTGTTTCCGATGAAAAAGTCGGAAAGAAATTTTAGTTAGAGGTTTTTGACTAGGAAATCGGAAACTCTAAAGGCAAAAGAAGAGATTAAGCGTCTTTTTAAGTCTGGCAAAAGAGTAAAAGCCAAACATGTTTCTTTAGTCTATGCGCCTAATGGTCGTTTGTCTTCTCGTTTTCTTTTCTGTGCTGATAGAAGCGCAAGAAAAGCGAATCAGAGAAACCGAATCAAGCGGGTGCTTAGAGCATTGATAGCTTCTAATCCAGAATACAGTACGGCTAATATGGATATTGCGCTAATTGCGAGTATTCAGTTTACCGAGCTAAGTTTTGAAATGAGGCTTAAAACTCTGAAAAATCTCTTCTTAAAATTAGAATCATGAATACAATTTTTATTTTTCTGATTCGGATTTATAAAAAACTCATTTCTCCTTTATTACCGGGGGCATGTAGGTTTTATCCAAGCTGCTCTGATTATGCAACGCAAGCATTTCAGGAATATGGATTTTTTAAAGCCTTCTACCTTTCTGCAAATAGAATTTCCAGGTGCAATCCAATGTCAGAAGGATATTTTGATCCAGTACCACCAAACCCAAAAAATAAATCATAGAGGCATATTGAATGGAAGAAAGACAAGGTAGACTATTACTCGCAATCGTATTAAGCTTAGGAGTTTGGATGGGAGTTAACTACTTCTTATTCCCTCCTACACCCCCAAAGAAAACTCCTATCACAAATCAAGTCAAAGACGCGAAGGATGCAAAGACAGCAGATGTTGCAAAAGATTCGAAAGAAGTAAAGACACCAGATAAGAAAGAAAATCAAGTCCTCACAAAACCAACTGAAATCAAAACCATTGATCCGAAAGATGTTAAGAAGTTTTACATTGTAACATCTTCTTTTCTCGCAGAGTTTAGTTCTCTAGGTGGTCGTATCGAGCGTTTCTATGTAAAGAATTATCCTGACCTAGAAGGTAGTGAGGTCATGATTATTAAAAGCGAAAGTGAACTCGTAGACTTCAATGGCGAGAAATACAAGGCAATTGAGATTACCCGTGACAGAGGGTTTGACTTTAGTATAACAGGCGCAAAAGAAGAAATATCCGCTCCACTTTTTAACCATGTTAATTTTAATGTGTCTTACGACGAAGCAAAACAGGTTCTCAGTTTCGATGCAGTCTCTCCTGATAAAACTTATTCTTTGAAAAAGGAATATTCTTTCTTTAAATCAGAAAATTATTTTAAATACAATATGACTCTTACGAACTTGACTAAGGATAAATTGCCATTAGCCAGTGCAAATGCTCCTATTTATTTTAAATCCTTTGGAAGCCTAGGTCCTGTAAAAGGTCCGGTCATTCCTGAAAAGGATCAAGTTCACTACTATAGATTTTTTTATCTTGATGGATCATTCAATGATAATTTAGATGGCGTTAGCGTAGAAGGCTTTGGTTCAAAAGTGAAATCCTTTTTTGGATTTGGAAGCGAGCCAACAGTCGCAAACAAAGATGCAAACTTTGACACAGTCTTAAAAAAATCAGAGCCGTTAGATTTCTTTGGAACTGGAAGCCGTTATTTTATAGCAGTATTAAATCCGCTCAGTGGAACAAAGCCTTCCGGTGTTTTACTCGATAACCGTAAAGGAAATGTAAACGGCGTTGCTGCGGTTTACGACAATATAACCCTTGAGCCAAACGCTGCGGTAAGTTTTGATTATGCGGCTTATGTTGGTATTCGTGAATTAGATGGAATGTCTTTTCGAGATAAGACAATTGATCCAAAAGAAACTAAAACTACTCCTTTTGCTGGACTCAGTGAAAAGCTAGACAAATCATTCAACCAGGGGATAACAACGCCTTTCCGTCATGGGATCGTTTGGATTCTAAAGAAGCTACACGTTGTTATTCCTAATTACGGTTGGTGTATTATCATATTTGGAATTTTATTCAAGGCAATCTTCTATCCATTAAACCAGAAGCAAGCGGACAGTATGAAGAAGATGCAGGAGCTTAGCCCCCAAATAAAAGTCATAAACGAGAAGTATGAAAAAGATCCAGCTCTCAAACAACAAAAGATTATGGAGCTTTATAAAAAGAATGGGACGAACCCAATGGGCGGATGTTTACCGATGCTTGTCCAGATTCCAATTTTTATTGCACTTTATACCGCGTTTAGTGATACGATTGATCTCTGGAAGTCTCCTTTTCTCTGGGTGACTGATTTGAGTGAGCCAGATACTATCTGGACTACACCGGCTCTCTTTGGAGTTGCAGGTATTGCGCTTAACGTTCTTCCACTCATCATGGTTGGAACACAGGTTGTTCAAACTAGGATGACATCTGTAACAACAGACCCGAATCAAAAAACGATGATGTATCTTATGCCGCTCATTATGTTGTATTTTTTCTGGACAATGCCATCAGGGGTTACTCTCTATTGGACTATACAAAACGTATTGTCAATTGTTCAACAGACGGTCACGAATAGACTCGGCAAGAAGAATCAATTAAAAACGAAATAATAAGGAGTAGATATGTTAGGATATATTTTTGAAGCAGAAGCAAAAACAAAATCAGAAGCAGAAGAATTTACTTTAAGCACTTTAAGACTCGAAGAAGGAGATTTAAAGTTCGAAATCGTAGACCCTGGGAAGAGCGGTTTCTTGGGATTTACCTCAAAGAAACCCGCGATTGTTCGAGCTTATGTTTCCTCTAAAGACTTACCAGCAGAAAAAATCATTCATGGAATTGTAGTTACCATTTTAAAAAAGATGGGAATTGAAGCTGAGGTAGTAGGCATGGGGGATGTAGATGGAAAAATCTACATCGAACTAGGAAGTGCTGAATCTGGAATTTTAATTGGAAAGCGTGGGGCTACTCTTGATTCTCTCCAATTCATATTAAACCTCATGGTAGACCAAAAAGTTCGTCATGGTAGAAAAATTATTCTAGATATTGAATCTTACCGCGATAAGAGAGAAATGTCTCTTATCCGCTTGAGTCGCTCTATCGCATCCGGTGTTGCTAAGACTGGAAGATCTAGACTACTAGAACCAATGAATCCTTATGAAAGACGCATTATCCATATGGCATTACAAAAAGACGAAAAGGTATTTACCAGGAGTGAAGGAAATGGAACTTATAAAAGAGTTCGCGTAATTTCATCTAAAGACAGGCATAAATACAAAGACTTAGAAAATAAAAATCCGGACTTACCGGATGACGATGATACTTTAGACGCTTAGAGTGAATGATACAATTGCAGCCATTTCTTCTGGAAATATTCCGAGTGCAATAGGAATTATCCGCTTATCTGGTGAGGACACTTTGTCTATTTGTTCAAAGGTTCTCTTCGGAAAGGGAAGTCTTTTAACCCCTGAATTCATTGGCTCAAATCCAAGAGAAGCTATCTACTGTGACTTTGTGGACGCGGGCAATCGGCTTGATCAAATTGTATTTCTATTTTTTAAAAATCCAAATTCTTATACAGGCGAAGATCTCGCCGAGTTTTATTTACACGGAAATCCGATTCTTCTTAAAAAAGCACTCCAGGTTATTTTTAAAAATGGAGCAAGACCTGCACGCGAAGGGGAATTTACCAAGAGAGCATTTTTAAGCGGCAAATTAGACTTAACCGGTGCAGAGGCAATCGGGCGATTGATTAGTGCCCGCTCTAGTTTCGAATTGGAACTTGCGCAGAAAAATGTATTCGGAGAAATTCACAGACTTAGTTCTAGAGTGAGGAGTGATCTTATTAGCCTCAAGGCAGAATGTGAAGCAGAGATTGATTTTTCTACAGAGGATTTAACCTACGAAACAAAAGAAGAACGAAAGAATCGAATGATTGCTCTCTATGAATTATGCACAAAGGTTTTACGAAATGCAAAGCGGGCAGAAAGTTTTATCGAGCAAAATAAAATTGTAATCTATGGTGAGCCTAACACCGGTAAGTCGAGCCTTCTGAATAGCCTGATCGGCAGGGAGCGTGCGATTGTATCGAATGTTCCGGGGACAACACGCGATTACCTCTCGGAGAGTTTTTCTCTAAATGGAATTCCTTTACAACTCATTGACACTGCCGGTGTTCGTGAGACGGAAGATTCGATTGAACGAATGGGAATTGAACGAAGCCAAAATGAATTTGCCAATGCAAATCTTCGCTTGTTTGTTTTAGATGTATCAATTCCTATCGACTTCGAAAAATTCATGATTCAGCATGAATCTAAAATAAAAAATTCTATTCTAGTTGCGAATAAAATTGATATAGCCCATACAAATTGGAATGCAACCAGCGCACAATTTCAAGCTATCGAAATAAATCCCTGCGAAGTCTCGTGTAAAACTAAGCAAGGTTTAGAAGAACTTTTAAATTCAATTCAGACTCATTTAATCCATATAGACAAATCCGATGACTTTGTACTTTTGGAAGAAAGGAACGAGTATTACTTCCGAAAAATCCAAGATCATCTAAAACTTGCAATTGATCTTATGGAGAGCGCTCCGGCAGAAATTTATATCAAAGAAATAGATTATGCTTTAGAAAATGTGGGTTTAATAAATGGAAAAGTTGGAACAGAGGAAATACTCGGAAGAATTTTTAGTAAATTCTGCGTCGGAAAGTAAGGAACAAATAATGGAAGAAGATTACAAGGAAAAAGCTTTAGCATACCATAGAGCGCATCCGCGCGGCAAAACGGGAATAGTCTCAACGAAAGCGACAAATAATGCTTACGATTTGGCACTTGCCTATTCGCCCGGTGTTGCCTATCCCTGTTTAGAAATCCAAAGAGATCCAGAGCTTGCGTATGAGTATACTAACCGTGGTAACTTACTCGGAATTATTTCCAATGGAACTTCCATTTTGGGATTAGGTGATATTGGGGCTATTGCTGGTAAGCCGGTAATGGAAGGCAAATCGGTATTATTCAAAAACTTTGCAGGCATTGATGTATTTGATATTGAACTTAATACAAAAGACCCGGACGAGTTTATTCGTGCAGTTAAATTAATGGAGCCAACATTCGGGGGAATTAACCTAGAAGACATCAAAGCACCTGAATGCTTTTACATTGAAGAAAAATTAATCGAGATCATGGACATCCCAATTTTTCATGATGACCAACATGGAACTGCAATTATTACCTGTGCGGCTGTAATTAATTATCTAGTCTTATCAAATAAAAAAGCGCATGACGTAATAGTTGTATTAAACGGTGCTGGTGCTGCGGCTGTTGCGATTGCAAAATTAATTGTGCATATAGGAATAGACAAAGAAAAAATTTACCTCGTTGATTCCAAGGGGGTAATCTCGAATAAACGCTCTGATCTCAATTCCATGAAACAGGGATTTGCAAGAGAGACTAATGCTGAAACTCTTTCGGATATTATGAAAGATTCAGATATATTTATTGGCGTATCCAAAAAAGATCAGGTGACGAAAGAAATGGTTGCATCTATGACAAAAGATCCTTTGATTCTTGCAATGGCTAATCCTGATCCAGAAATTTCCTATCCGGATGCAATATCAGTCCGAGAAGATTTAATCATGGGAACAGGAAGAAGTGATTTCCCTAATCAGGTAAATAATCTTCTCGGTTTCCCCTACATTTTTCGTGGAGCTTTAGATATGCGGGCAAGACGTATTACCCTCGAAATGAAACTAGCGGCTACTTATGCATTGGCTGAACTGGCTAGGCAAGAAGTCCCACAATATGTATCCGATGCATATGAAGGGGAACAATTCCAATTCGGGAAAAATTATATTATCCCCAAGCCATTTGACCCGAGAGTCTACTACAGCGTATCCACAGCAGTCGCAGAAGCCGCGCATGCAAGTGGTGTAGCCCGTATACCTTTTCCCGGGCGAGAAGCTTATAAGTTACACCTGGACAAATATAAAATAAAGTAAGCATTATTTAGCAACCCACAAGGTAATTTACTATGCCAATTATAGAAGAAGAAACAGAAGTCAGCACTCGAATAGATAATATTTACGAGCATAGAGTAATCTTATTCAATGATGATTTTAACCCATTCGATCATGTGGAAAATTGTCTAATGCGTATTTGCTTTAAATCAGAAAAAGAAGCAAAGCGTATCGCAATGGAAGCGCATAATAAGGGTAAGGCAATCTGCTATGAGGGAAGTATTGAAGCCTGCGAGACTGTTGGTGAGAAGATGGGCGAAGAGGGATTGACGGTGAGTGTGAGTTAGAACTCAAATCTATATCCACAGGTGTAAAACATTTCTGTTGATTGTAACTGTGAATAATAAACTCTATTAGAATAAATAAAAAAACTAGAAGTATTAGGATTTAGCTTATTTGAATAATCATAAAAAAATAAAGCGTCTAGTAAGTTTAATAAGTAAACTCCAGCCATGAGGCTAATCATTATTGTCCCTTGAGAATAACTAGAATTCAAATCGGCTCGTGCTGCAATGCTTTGATTCATAAAGATTAATGCAAGTGGATTTGCGCCTGCTGTGGAATCAGAAGAACCAAGAAGAATAGAGTTATTTAGTAGTGATTTATATTCCTTATTCGCAGATTCATTATCCATTCTCATTTTAAAGTATAATCCGCTAAAAAGTAAAATCGTGGGAAAGTAAATATATTTTCGGCGATTTGTGTCTCCCCTGTAGTCTTGACCCCATCCGGGGAGAACTGCCGAGCGCCTGAATACCTGCCAGCGTTTACTATCGATTGGCTCTGTAAACGAAATGAAATTTTTCTGATGCAGAACACGATTGTTTGGATTTTCCAGAACTAAGTCGAAAGAATTATACTTATTATCCGTCAGTTTGATTTTGAGAGTAAAAGTATTTTTATCTATAATTTTGTACAGGGTAGGAATTGTCTCGTCGCCAGATTGTAAGCGAACTTTCATATCTTCTTCAAAGCCTTCTCCAATAATACTTATTTCTTTTTCTACTTCGAAGATTTTTAGTTTTAATTCTTGCGGTGAAGTGATAGAAGGAATTCGAATTCTTCTGACCACGAAAGAATTCCATTCATTCCAGATTGGTTTTGTCGGAAATAGTAGAGAGCCAATGCGGTATTCATATTTTCCAGAAGGAAGAGTAAATTTTATCTTTGTGTCTTTTACTTTTTCTTCTAGGACAATTTTTTCTTCACCCACTTCTCTAACTTGAAATTGATATTCGGAAATTTTTTTTACACCCTCCCATTCGATTTCAATTTCTTCTGAGTCTGCGAATAGCGAAGTAAAAAATAGAATGCAGATAATAAAGAGTAACCTACTCATTGATAAAATATAAATCCCTGGCAGTTTTAATTTTGGGAATATACTTGAGGTCAAATGCACCTGCTGGAATTTCGAAGCTTTGAATTTTACTTTGTGCTTTGAGATTTTTATTATTATCAAATAACTTTGCACGCCAGTAGAACTTACCCGAAGGAAAATAGTTTTCTCTCTGGTAATAGCTTTTTGTATTATAGTGTTTAAAAATATCTTTCATGTCAGGTGATTCTGAGAATTCTACTACGAAGAAAGGCTTTTCTAGAAAAGTCTTCCATTGAAATTCTAAATCTTCGTCATAGTCAGTGATTAAGAAATTATCTTTTGGAATTACAAGCTCAATCGAAAATTCTTCAATTCGTTTTGAATTAAAGAAGTTTGCTTTTGAAAAATTAGAAAGTTTATTCTCATTAGCCGCAGTTGCAACTCTCCAGTAGTAGCGAGTGTCAGTTTCTTTCGGGTTTAAATAATAAAAGTTTTCCTTTCTGTTCTCGTCTATTTCTAAATTTGTAAAATCAGAGTTAGTTGAAACTTGTAGATGATACTCACTTGCCCCTTCCACTCTTCCCCAAAATAGGTTAATAGTTTCTTTTGAATCTTTGGGGATAATCACTATACTCTCATGGTAGGGAATTTTTAGAATGGGAGGCTCTAGTGTAATTTTTGCTTCGAGAGATAGTGAATACACCGAGCTAGTTTTTGGTTTTAAATCTGGATTTGCGTATTGAATTTGGAAACGATAGTAATACTCACCTGGCTCTTTTATTTCCTGACTCAAATGATTTCCTGTCGTTTTTGTTGATTTTATGATTTCTGTAAATTCAGAATTGCGGGATAGCTCGAGAGTATAATCTTTTACGAGTGAATTTTCTTTCCAGTCAAAACTTATCAGGGTAGGGTAATTGGCTACTATTAATTTGGCGTTATTCATGGGGCGAAGCAATTGAAAGGGAGATTCCTTTAAAATAGTAAAACTTCTTTCTAGACTGATTTCGTCTAATTTATTTTTATCAGGTAGAATTCGCCAGTAGTAAATACCAGGCTTAAAGTTTACCGAATACTGATTCTTATCCGTTACCGCGCGAGATAGAATCTTTTTGAAATTTCTATCTGCTGCAACTTCTATTCGAAAATTTGTTTTTGAATTTGTAAAATTCCATTGGAACGAAACAGGAAATTCATTGTTAGCCGTTGTAAAAAAAGTCTGGTCCTCCGGTAAAACTAAAGTGGGCGCAGTAGTTTTAAAGACCGGCGCTTCTGTTTCTCTAAAGTTAGCAAATTGATCCTTCTCAATTTTAAATTCTTTTCCCGCGCTAAGTATATTTGCTTCTCCCTGTGTTACATTGAGAGATAAATTCCCATTTTCCGCTAAACGAAAATTCGCATCCGCTCCATTTGCTAAGTCAATATTCTTATTATCCACGAGAACTTTGATTTCTGTATCTGCCTTTGCATTTTTGCGATTGGTTCTGACTGCACCGGATACCAATTTGATTTCGATTCCTTTTTCCTTTGTATCTAGAATTACCATGCTGTTCTCTTCTAGCCGAAGCTCTGTCCCATCTGTAAGAGTAATTACTGCATTAGATAAATCCTCAGAGCGAACGCTGTCACGTCTGGTGAGTGCTTGTTTAAATTCAGTATCATACCAAACAACAGTAGAATTTGCTTTTCTTTGGATTACTTTTTTCTTATAAGTGATGTATCCAATTACTTCTGATTCATTTACCATCGACTTCGATTTATACTTGAAATCCAGATAGAGTAGAAAAATACAAATCATGGAAATGATAGATAGAAACCCAAGCACATAATGCGTGTCATCTGCAAAGTCTTTTAAAGTTTGTGTTATATTAGAAAGGCTATGAGTCATTTCTTAGCTCTCTTTTTTTTGGGCTTCGCTTCCTGTATTTCTTTTTCGGGTAAATCTACTTTAGCCGAATCTATGACTTTGTATTTTTTCTCTTCCTCTTCGGGATTACCGGTATTATACTTCTCTTCATTAAATTCAATTTTTAGAAGCTTACGAATATCAGAAAGAGTTTGCGGCGCATCTTCGTCAGTATCATCCATCCTGCGGATAACAGCATATATAGTCTGAGGCTCGGACTTTCCTTTGACCATGATTTGTTTCATTTTTTCGACTAAGTATACTCCTGAAACTTCTTTGTATAAATCTTCTGAAATTAAAATATCTGTACCAAATGGTTTATTCAAAGATTCAATTCTAGAAGCAAGATTGACTGCATCCCCAATCACGGTATAGTCCAAACGATTCTCCGAGCCAATTTGCCCTGCGACTACTGCACCATAGTTAAGTCCACAACCCATACGGATAAATGGTTTTTTCTCGTCAGTCCCTCTAGTGCGGTTAAAGTCAACAAGCATGGAGCGCATCATGAGTGCGGCGTTGATTCCATTTTCAAAAGAATTTCCGACTGCATCGAGTGTTCCCCATGTCGCCATAATTGCATCGCCGATGAATTTATCTACGATTCCGAATGTTAGGTCAATGCATTCAACCATGCGAGTGAAGTATTGGTTTAAAAGTTCGACAATTTCTTCAGGACTTAATTTTTCAGACATAGCGGTAAATCCCCGTATGTCGGAGAAAAAAATCGTGCACATTTTGTTTTCTCCGCCTAGCTTGAGTTCTTGGGATAATGCGAGTTCTGCGATGGCTGGATTTACAAATCGACCAAGCGCGTCTTTGATCCTTTCCCGCTCTTTTAACCCTTTACCCATCTTGGCAAAACTCTTTGTTAAAAGTCCCACTTCGTCTTGTGTGCTTGCTTTTAAGAATACATCAAATTTTCCTTTTTCGATTTCGTGGGTTGCGTTTAGTAACTCTAGAATAGGAAGAGAAATTGTTTTGGCAAATAGGAATATACCGGCGAGAGCAAAACAGAGAGCTAAGATCATGATAAGAATATTTCTATCTTGTAAGTTGTATACTTCTTCATATACTTTGTCTTCGGAGACGATGGAAAGAACTCCTGCGTTGACTTGTGGCAAACGCTTGTATGTTCCTATTGACATCTTTCCGTCTTCGGCTATGAACCTGGTTTGTCCATTTCCGAGAGGACTTGTGAGCATATCATGAACGATAGAAAGTTTACGAAAATTTTCTACGGTAAGAATTTTTTGTATATCTGGATGAGCTAGGACATCTCCTTCTTCGCCTATCATAGAGGTTTGAGTAATTCCGCGGTTCTCGAAAGTTTTTAGAATGGTATCTGTTTTTAAAATAGCAATGAGCGCAGAGTCTGGAAATTGCTTGGTAGAATAAGGAATAGAGAGACCGATAAGTGGAATCTTTTGTCCGAAGCTGAGATTTTGAAGAAGGGTTTTGTTATGAAATGAATCTTTGAATTTATCTGCGCTAATCTGGATTAGATTTCGCATATCTTTTTCACTGGTTAGTTTTTCTTGCAGATATTCTATATTTGCCACTGACTTACGAAGTTCTATTTTATCTCGAACCAAATGATACACCCCGAGAAATATAATATCACTTTCAAAAAATATTTCTGTTAATGCTTGCTGTTGATTTACTCTCCCACCTGACTCGAGCATTACAGCCATTTGCCTGGACTTTTGTATGGTAGAAGTTAAATAGGAATTAACCGTTAGACCAATCAACTCGGTGATTTGTAATGTATTTTCTTTAATTCGAACTTCATTATCTTTTTTGAAATAATATGTTGCAAGAGATATAATTGCAGTCGCCACTGCAATGAAAAGTAAGGAGATAATCGACATTAACTTTAGCTGAATCGACCATTTTGGTTTTATTGCCTCTAACGAAATTTCTTCACGGCTATCTTTGTTTAGCCGCTTGGATGTAGTATGAAATTTTTCTGCAAAGTAGGATTCTACTTGTTTGTTTTGGTTTTGAGGGATTTCGTCTTGGTTCATAGGTTTACTGCTGTACGCAAATTAGATTTTTAGTTGTATTACAAAGCGGTGTTGCAGTATTGATACTACTATTAGAAGTAGACGTTCCATCTCCAACAGTTCCCGATCCAGCAGTCGATGTCCAACTCGTACACATAGTTCCGCTTGCTCCCCAAGCGGTCGTCAAACCCGTCCAATAATTGATTCCAGAAAAGGTATTTGTAAGTGTTCCAAATGTAAACACACTACTTGCATCGCTTGTAAAAATTTGCGTTGTTCCATCTGATCGGAAATACTTAGTATTAGCCGCTAGAACCCACCCTGTTAGAGGCGATCCGGTTCTAGTCCCACTGACAGCAATCATCGCTTTATATACGTTAGGCGTAATGGCTGGCTTAGCAGCATCTGCGTTACAAATTGCATCGGCTCCAGCCGTCCCACCTAAGTTTCCGTTCGTGGGCGTGGTAGTTATAAAGGTTCTTTTTTCTCCAGCATCGTTATTGGTAACACTTACACTTGAAGGGGTTTTCCCATTGTAGCGAGGGTCAGCACTTGTAGCAGCCGTGCTATTAATGTTAAAAGTTTGATTTCCATCTGCAACATTATCATCAACTCCTGTAACTGTAATTGTCTGAGGAGTATTCCAATTGCCCGTTGTAAAGGTAATACTGGATGGACTTACTGTTCCTTCGGCAGTATTACTCGAAGAGAGCGTAAAAGTCACATTAGCCGTTGGTAATGAAGGAAGAACAATAGTGAAAGTTCTAGATACTCCCGCTTCCGTTGTTGCTCCACTAATTGCAGACATCGTAAAGTAAACCTCGTTATCATTATTCACCAAAGTAAAATCA
>JANYCR010000516.1 GCA_025360185.1 Leptospiraceae bacterium
AAGCTCATCAACAAAACAGGGCAAATTGTAAGTTGGGCACAACAAACACAGACAGAAATCCTTCCCAATCGAAACCCACCACAAAGCACTACCAAATCCTAATCCAGCTCCCAAACCAGAAACCCAAAGATTTCCTCACCAATTCCCCACCCAACCTCACAAAACAAAAAATTCCAAACCAAACAGTAGATGTATCTTTTTTTCTAAGACTAAATAGACCTAGATGATAAACTCCCATCATAAGAAGACAACCTGCGACCATTAAATCCATCGCCACACTTCTATCTCGAATCCGGTGAATATTCTCTATACTTCCAATTGCGATACTCTGCCAAAACCCACCGCGGCTATTGGCAAAATTAGAAACTTGTACTATGAGTTCAAACTCGGTCAAGTCAGTTTGAAAATCTACTACCTGCGGTCTTGTCCTCGGTGCGGCTTCTTCCGGTTTTGCGCTAACAACGCCGCTACTCATAATTAGCCGCTCATTTAGAAAAAAATTAAAAGAGGTCCCTTCGTCTAAAAATTTAAAAGATAAATTTTCATACTTCTTATCTAGAAAAACTTTTAGTCTGTAAGTAGCATAGCCATCTCCGCCTAATTTTTCTCCATTCCAATCATACTTATTCCATGTACTCGGAACCTGAATATAATGAGGCGTAGTCGCTCTCGCATTCTTAAAATCTTCATAGGAATAAAACTCTTTCCAATAAAATTCCCAACTTCCATCTAATTTAATATTGTCCCCGGTTCCCGAGTTGGACTCCCCTGTGGATTCGACAGGCTCACCAACCAAGCTTGCCGAATGGGTCGAGGGTTCAAAATCCCAACCTCTAAGGTCTAATACGCCATTAACCGCTTTGGGAATTGGTTTATTTTTTAGTGGATTACCACAGGAAAATACAAAGGCAAGACAAACAAATAAGAGATAAAAAGATTTCATACGATTAATACTTATTATAGCCATAGAAAAATCAAAACTTTTTATGATTTCGGAGTTACAAAACTGTTTTTATTTAATCGCTTTCCACTTAGCAATCATAGTTTTTATATCATCAAGTAAAATTGGTTTTACTAAATAGTCATCCATCCCATTTTTCAAGCATAAGTCCCTGTCAGAAGTTAAGGCATTGGCGGTTAACGCGATAATAATCGGTCGATCCATTCCGTAGATGTCTATGATCTTTTTTGTAGTCTCAAATCCGTTCATTCCAGGCATTTGGATATCCATGAAAACTAATTTATATTTTCTTTTTTCTAGAAGCTCTAACGCCTTAAAGCCATTATCCGCTATATCAATTTGATGCCCCAGTTTTTTAAATAATCTCTGCGCCACTTTTTGATTTGCCTCGATATCTTCTACTATAAGAATAGGAATGACCGCAATTTCTTCTAGACTTATTTTTTCCGTTTCCCTTGGGACTTCCCTTTGAAAGTTTTCGACCACTTTTGATTCAATAGAAAAATAAAAAATAGAACCGACTTCTTTTTTTTCATAGGATAATTTTCCACCCAATAGATTAACTAGTTTAGAACTTATCGCAAGCCCAAGTCCACTGCCCCCATATTTTCTTGCGATAGAAGAATCAATTTGGGTAAAAGATTGGAATAGTTTGTCTTCTTGATTTTCTGCAATCCCAATCCCTGTATCAGCGACTATAAATTTTAAATGATAAGATTCCGCATAATAGTTATTTGCCTCAACTGTTAAACTAACACTACCTCTTTCGGTAAATTTTATAGCATTGCTAATTAAATTAGAAAGTATCTGTCTCAAACGCATCGAATCAGTGAGAATAAATTCTGGTAATTCTTGCTTAGCCTCATAGTAAAATTCTAATCCTTTATCGCTTGCAGGTTTCTGGAACAAATTCATAATCTCTTTTATAAATATATTTATCTCAACCGGAATACTTTCGGCACTCAATTTTCCAGATTCAATTTTTGAATAATCCAAAATATCATTTAGTATAGTTAAAAGAGAATTCGACGAAGATTGAATTGTTTTAGCATACTCTTTTAGCTCGGGGTCTAAATTACTTTGCATGAGTAAATCAGCCATGCCTAAAATTCCATTCATCGGAGTTCTAATTTCATGACTCATAGTTGCGAGAAATAACGATTTGGCGGAATTTACTTCCTCGGCTTGTGCTTTCTCTTTTTTTAAAATATTAATCCTACTCGCAAGACCTAAAGATAATAAAACAATTTCAAGCGCCGATCCAATTTGTATTCCGTATGTAGTAACAAAGTTTGTAGGAATAATCCCAAGGCTTTTTAGAGTATAAAGAAAAATTCCAGTACTTAAAAAAACAAAGGCTAACAAGAAGTAACTCGCCGGCTTATACCCACTTATATAAGAACGCACTGCATAAATCAAAAGAACAAGCATAGATAGAATTACGCATACAGCAGAGATTTTTCCGAAAGACTGTCTATAAGGAACAACTATAACTAATAGGGAATAAAAAAAGCCCAAACCTATAAGAGGGTAAAATATTTTTTTAGAAGATGGAAAAATTTTTTCACAATTTAAAAAGTAATATCCATAAAGAAGCGCAAAGGATAATGCAATCCCGACTAGAATTGCATTAATTGTAAGCGCAAAATTAGGATTATCCTTCCACCATAAGTATTCGTACCCAAGACCATTTTGACAAAATGCAAATAACCCACTCGATGAAATAAATAAAACATAGTATATATATCCAATATCTCGAATAGAAATAAAAATAAATAAATTATAAACAATCATCACAAGTACAATTCCGAAATAGAGTCCAAACAAAATTTGTTCATTGTGATCAATTTTATAAAATGCCCTATACGTTAATAGCTTGAGCGGAATCTGAAGAGTTGCCTTATTTTTAACCCGTAAGTAGATTACTGATTCTGATTTAGATTTTAATTGAATTATAAATAAAAATTTTCGATTTTCAATTTCTCTTTGGTTAAATGGATAAATGAGTCCAGCCGATCTCGACTTATAAGAACCGTCTTCACTAGGAATGAAAACTTCAATTTCGGAAGTGATAGGAAAACCGAACTCTAAAAGCCAATTTTCCTGCTTCGACTGATTAGAAATTTTCGCTTCGACCCAAAACGTAGATTCAGTGAATCCAAAGCTGGGAATGTCTTTACTGCTCAGTGTAAATTTTTCTTTGATTTCTTTTTTACGAATATCGCTTAACGTTAATTTACTTTCCTTATCTTCTAGAATATAAAGATTTTTCCCAAGCGAATATTCTTCAATCCCATCCTGCAATTCAACTCGAACTTTTTCTCCGAACAAAGAAGATATGCATAATATAAATAATAGATTGAATTTAATAAACGCTCTCATTGTTTTATAAAAATGTCTGCCGACAGCACGTTCGACAGGCTCAGTGTAACACTTGGGGCTAACCGCCCCAAACCCCGTTACTCGCTTTCGTCGTTTAACTCCTTCCCCATTCTATACTTTATATCATAATTGATGATATAGTCCAACTCTTCTTCTGTCACATTCGATACGCGACTTTTCCTTTCACGCAATCTTTATTGTCCACACGCTACTCAGT
>JANYCR010000528.1 GCA_025360185.1 Leptospiraceae bacterium
TGATTTTAATAAAATTAGAAAAATTGTGATAGCAACGGGTACTGTAACTACTTTAGCAGGCTCAGGAGCGGCAGCCTATGCTGATGGAATAGGAACAACTGCTGCCTTCGACTCACCAAATGGAATCGCAACCGATGGCACCAATCTTTATATTGGAGACGCATCGAATCAAAGAATTAGAAAAATTGTGATAGGGACAGGCGAGGTTAGTACATTGGCAGGCTCAGGCACTGTCGGGTCTGCTAATGGCACAGGAATCGCAGCAACCTTTCAGGGTCCCAAAAATATAACTACAGACGGGAAATATTTATATGTAGCGGATACCGGCAATGATTTAATTCGCAGAATCGAATAAAAAAATTCCACCAAAAATTAAAACCCTCTTGACGTAGATAGTTTTCACCCTAATTTTAAATCGTAAAACGCTATGGAGAATAATACAGAAAAGCCTAAATCTGATTTCAAACTAGAATCCTATTTCAAAGAAAAATTTGATATCACTTCTAAGCGTCAGGGTAGAAATTCTAGGTCAAAGAACGAAGTCGAAGACTTCCAATTCAAGTGGACAATCCAGCTTAAACTCATGGGACTTGTCTCTTTAATTTTTATTGTTACGACAGCGGCTATCATTACATTTGCCTCCATTTTTTTTAGAAGAGATGCAAGGCTTAGAATTGAAGAGCATAACATTAAGCTCACAGAATTAATCGGGCTTACCATTCAAGAACAATTAAATCTTACCGTTCTCAAAGCGAAGCAGATGGCAATCACGATCGAGCAAGATTTTAAAACGGAAGAACAGAAAAAACTTTTTACAAAACTATTTTTTGATACGGATTCAGACATTGTATTCTTAGGAATTTATAGCTCGGAAGGAGTTACTGATTTTAAATATCTAAATGCAGTTTATAATTTAGAATATCTAAAAGAAAAAAACTTAGCCGAAATAGATTTTCAAAATCTAATCCGATTCAATTCAGACAAATTCAAAGAAGTTTTAAATGATAGACTAGTAATTCAAAACTTAAGCACAGGACAAAAATTTCCTGTCATTGGAATCGCAATTCCCTATACAAGAGACCTATTAAAACACAATGTAATCATTGCCATTTTAAAACTGGATAAAATTCTAAAAGCATTTGAAACTCGCGGAATTACAGAAACATTTATGGTAAATGAAGAAGGAAGGATTTTAGCCCATCCTGATTTGCATAAAATTCTTTCCGTAGAAGATATGTCAAAACTCCCAATCGTAATCGAAATGTTCAAGAGTGGCTCTGGCAACGGGCAAATACGATTTAAAGGAGAAGATAGGAGAGACTATATTGGAAACTTTAAAAAAGTAAAAGTAGGAAACACGGGGATAATAGCAACTGTCCGCGAAGACCTAGTTTTTTCAGAGGTGTACAATATCCAGAGAAGAAATATCTTGATCGTAATCATAGCTCTTTGTGTTGCGATTGGTGGAGTATTCTTTATCGCAAAAAGAATTTCAAATCCAATTCTAAAACTACTCGATGCGACGATTGAAATTGGAAAAGGAAATTTTGTAGTAAACATCAAGCCCGAAACACACGATGAAGTGGGGCTACTTACAGAAAACTTCATTCAAATGAGTAAAGGATTAAAAGAAAGAGAAAAAATCAAAGACGCACTCGGTCGTTTCGTAAATCCAGCCATAGCCGAGCTAGTTACGACAAATGAATTGAAACTCGGTGGGGATAACAAGCTATGCACTATATTTTTTTCCGACATACGGGGATTTACCGCTATGTCAGAAAAATTAAGTCCCGAACAAGTTGTAGAATTTCTAAATGAGTATATGACAATCATGGTAGACTGCATTGATCTCACTTTCGGAATTGTAGATAAATTCATTGGAGATGCAATCATGGCGACATGGGGTGCAATTGGAAGCCTTGGAAATCCAGCGGAAAATGGAGTGAATGCGGCACTCATGATGAGAAATGTTTTAATCGATTTTAATTTTAAAAGAAAAAAGGAAGGCAAACCCGCAGTCAAAATGGGTTGCGGCTTAAATTATGGACCGGTAGTCGCAGGACAGATTGGCTCTTTGAATCGTTTGGAATATACAGTGATTGGAGACGCGGTAAACTTAGCGTCTAGAATTGAATCACTGAACAAACCTTTCGGAACAGACATTTTAATTTCTAGTGATTTGTACGCGGAAGTAGAAGGAATTTTCATCGTAGAAAAAATGAAAGAAATTACTGTAAAAGGAAAGTCAGAGCCACAAGTTATATATGCAGTCATTGGTAGATATGATGATCCAGATCCAAGCTCTCCCAAGACTCTTGCCGAGGTAAGAACGTTAGTTGGAATTGATTACGACACTAAGAAATTTCAAAAATTTAATCCGAACGAAGAAGAAAAAAAATATGAGATAAAATAGAATGCTATCAATTCATTTTGAAAAAATTAAATTTTATCTAGATAGCACGCCTCATGTAATGGGGTCTCTTTTGGGGATAATTATAGTTTGTCTCATTTTATTTTTTTGGGATTACTGCTCTATTCAAAAATCCAAACAAGAAGAAGTGATTGGTTATATTTCCTACAAGAAAAAAGAAATCAGGAGAAAAGCAGATTCAGGTGTAGTCTGGATGGACGCGGACGACAAACAACCATTAACCAGAAGAGATACAATTCGAGCGGAAGACTTAGCTGAGGCAGTTATAAAGCTTAACGACGGAACAGAAATTAGACTTGATGCAAACTCAATGGTAATCTTAGATTATAGCGAGAATGAAACGAAGGTAAACTTAGTCCAAGGTGCCATTCGCGTGAATAAACAGGGATCAAAGCCACTTAAGTCATTACAAATAACTTCCGGTACAAATAGTCTCACCCTATTGGAAGATGGAGATATCAATCTAAAAGAGAATAATAAAGAGTTGTCTCTAAATGTCACTCGTGGAAATGCAAAGTTAGTGCAGGACGGAAAAGAATTTAACGTAGAAAATAACCAGCAAATTAATATAGAAGAAGGCAAAAGTCCTGTCCTAAAAAAAGTTTCCCTTGTAATCATTGCGCCTGAAGATCAAAAATATATTACTACCGAAGAAACCAATCATAATGTAAAATTCAAATGGACTTCGAATAAAAAGGATGGTATTCCTGTTAAGATTGAATTTAGTAATACTCGTGATTTTTCAAAAATTATAAACTCTACGTATGTGGCTAATACTGAATTTTCTCAGGATTTCTTACCGGGTTCTTATTACTGGAGAGTCGTCAATGAGAGTGATAAAGATTCTGGCAGCATTGAAAGAAAATTTACCATTGTAAAGAGTGAATCCTTTCAAGTATTTAAACCAGAACCCAATTTTAAAATTGGGTTCTTACAAGCTCCTGTAAAAGTTTCCTTCCAATGGAATACAAACGAAATGGTCAGTAAGTATGTATTAGAAATTTCTAATACTGCTGAATTCATAAACCTTCTCCAAAAATCAGAGACGAACCAATCAAATTTACAATTGGAATTTAAAAATGCTGGTAAATATTTTTACAGATTTAAAGTTTACTATTCAAATCCTGATTTAAAACCGAAAACGACTGAAATAAGATCGTTTGAACTCGAACAAAAAAAAGAAATTACTGCTCCTATTTTAACTAGCCCGAGAAATGGAGATCTAATTCAAATTCTAAAGGGAACCGAAGAAAATGTAGTTTTTTTTTGGAAATCAGATAAGGAAATCATTCGTTACATCCTAGAACTTTCTCTCGATCCTAGTTTTACAAACCCTATTCTAAAAAAGCCTGTCAGGACTGACACCTTCAGCTATAATTCATTTGAATCAGAGAAGCAATACTATTGGAGGGTGAAAGGATTTTTAGACAATGGAGGCGAATCTCCATACTCCGCTATTGGAAAATTTATCGTAAAAATAGAAGATCCGGGTAATATTGAATTAATTGATCCGTCCGATGGAAAAACTCCCGAACTAAAAGATTCAGCCGTTGAATTTAGATGGAAGGGATATTCTAGGTCACCAAAGTATATTCTGGAAATAGCGAATACTCCCGATATGTCGCGAAGTTTAAAAAGAAATTTTACAGACTTTAGTTTTTATTCGGAGAAGAATTTACCGGCAGGTACATTTTACTGGAGAGTAATTCTTATTTCTAGAGAGGGAAAAGAAATTTCTAAGAGCAAAATTTTCTCCTTTATCATCCCAGAGGGCGAGCCTACCACGCCTGATTTTAGACCAAAAGTAAAAGATCATCCGGATACTTTTTATGTGGATAAATAGAATATTTATATTTCTTTGGATAACTCCGATATGCCTCTATGCTGACTCAAGTCAGATTTTACTTGAGTGGAAAGAGATCGTAGGGGTAAATAAATATAAATTCCAATTAAAAGACCAAGACTCCGAGCTTATAAAAGATAAAGAACTAGAAACAAATAAGATAGATTTAAAACTTTCTCCTGGAAGTTATAAGTATCGAGTTGGATCCATATTATCCGCTACTAATACAACTTGGAATAATTGGAAGACATTTTTAGTATTACCCCAATACAAAAAAGAAAAAGAAGATGAAGCACCTATTAATATTGAATGGGAGCCGGATCCAGAAATTAATGACTATAATTTTCAAGTAAGAGACCTAGAAAATAAAATTGTATTTGAGAAAAATCTCACAGGGACAAAAGCATCGTTTCGTTTATTTCCAGGAAAATATGAATACAGGCTTAAGGCATTAAAGAAAGACGGCAAATTAGGATTTACCGATTGGAAATCTTTCCTAGTAAAATTCGGAATGCCCTCTATCACAACTCCAAGAAGGGTTAAATACTCGTTAGACGAACTAGAAAAAGATGTAGTCATAGAAGGTAAAAACTTTGACCCAGATATGAAAGTTTCTATTTCCTCAAAAGACGAAGCGATTCCTGTCGATTACAAAGTATTCAATGATAAGACATTGCACTTAAAGTTCAACGTTCCCAATAAAAAAAATTCTTCTTATGATGTGACTTTAGAAAATCCTGGACTAAAGCCTTTTAAAAAAGAAAATTATATAACAGAAAAAATTCCTCTCGATTGGATTCGTCTTAAAGTCACTGCAAGATCTGCCATCCTCCCGGGTTGGGGACAAAAATATAGAGGTGATAAAAAATGGCACGCGTATGCCTATCCAGCTATTTTAATTCCAGGTGCTCTACTTTATTTTAACGCGATAAACCAAAATGCATCTGCTCAAAAAGACTATAATTCGAATCTTATGAACCAAATACTACTTGGCTCCTCTTCCAATCAACTCGCAACCATCTTATCATTGCAAACAATGCAGTCTCGATCAGTGGTAAATACTTCTTATGCGCAAGCAAATACAATCGGCTTAGTCCTCGTTGGGATCTATGCCCTAAATTTAGTCGATGCTTTTTTATTTCATAATTATTCTAAACCAATTGAGATTTCAAATTACGGTTTTCAATTTCAATTCCTAGCTTACCAACAAAGAATTGGATTAAATTCTTCTACTTCGTACGAGCTTGGATTTAGTTATAGATTTTAAATTATTCGAGATTCTTTATTTACTGCTCTACACATAATAAATATTTAGAATATTGGCATGCGCCTAATGTTGGAACGCTGCTAAAAATACTTTCGACATCTATTCGATCACTATACCCACTGGCGCCATCATAAATCACCGAATTACTTCCCCAAAAATAGCAGCCGGTGGTCGGATTTTGCCATTGTCCATTCATTCCTGTCCAATAATTTTTTTGGGAACCGGAATCAAAAGAATTTGTAAGAGTTCCGCCAGAGGTAAATACAAATATTCCTGCTGAATTAGTATTGAATATTACTTTAGCGTCAGATGCTCTACCATAGGTTGTATTTGGGCGGAGTACCCAATCTATATTTTGTGCTATATTAGTACAGTCACCGCTAGTACAAGCTACTCTATAAGATGCATCCACAAGCAATGCTTTGTAAATACTCCCACCTGATGGCTTATTTGAATCGCTATTGCATTTCACATCGCCCCCACTTGGGTATCCAAGATTACCGTTATATTGACTTGCAGTTATAAATATTCGTAAGCCTGTTAAGATTATATCTAATATATAGGTATTTGCTTTGCCATTCTGCGCTGTAACAATAATAGGAATCGAATTTTTACCTAACCTTAAATCGATTGATAAAGAATTACCCGAAATGGTTGTTAATCCGTTGACTGTAACTGTAGATAGAGAGCTAGTTGTTTTTGGTTTCAATATGAATTTAGAATTTAAGTTAGGAAGTGCTACTGTATAATTATTTATAGATGGAGAAAATATTGGATTTAAAACTCCTGAACTTATTATTAAATCCGAAAGAGTATTTACATCGCTTAAGCTAGAGTTTTGCACTTGCTTACTTAATTGATTGTAAAGAATTAACTCCGGCAACTTCCCATTTTCCTTTGTAACAGTACAAGAAATAAATAGAAGTAAAATAAAAAATAGAGATAGTTCTTTCATAGAAAATTTACCTCATTCCAAAATTATTAATTTAACATTGATTAGTCAATCCTAAAAATCTATACCGCCGCATAGAATTCAAAAAACTTTTTATTCGGAAATCTGCCCTTATCATCTCTTGAGAATTCTAGCTTTAGCCTATGCAGATAATACATTTCGAGTAGTCCCTTCCCTTTGACTTCAATGCTACCACGATGCTCGCAATCAAAAAAATCTTTTACAAGTTCATAGGTTGTGCCTGAAATATTAATCATTCCTGCAGTTCCGTTTGATTCCATTCGGCTGGCAGTGTTGACTGTATCCCCCCAAATATCATAGGCAAATTTTCGTTGCCCCACGACACCTGCCATAACAGGACCGGTGTGGATACCCAGTCTTAGCTCATAAAGGTGAAATGGTTTAGTCTCCCGGTTATTCTTTATCTGCTCTACGAAATCAATAATCTCAAGAGCAGCAAGGCTTGTATCTATTGGATGAGTAGTTGTTTTAACCGGAATTCCGCCAGCACACATATAACTATCGCCTATCGTCTTTAATTTTTCTAAATCATATTTTTCTGTGATTCTATCAAATTCAGAAAAATAAGTATCCAATTCTGAAACAAGAACCGCCGGTGTAAGCTTTTCCGAAATACCCGTAAAGCCTTT
Organism: Leptospiraceae bacterium; assembly: GCA_025360185.1. GTDB lineage: Bacteria > Spirochaetota > Leptospiria > Leptospirales > Leptospiraceae > UBA2033. Next base: position 7,144 of record JANYCR010000528.1, read on the forward strand.
AAAATCAGTGAACATTACAGTAGAGCTTTCATAGTTCATTGGCTCTACTTCTCCTTTCTCTTTGAGTTGCTCCGCAATTTCCGTTGGAAGTATATTCAAAAGAAGTTTTTCCGATTTTTCTTTTTCTTTTTGCACTTCATCTCTAAGCGAATTATTGTAAATAGCCCCAGTAATCTGCTCACAAAATAGAGCGACGTTTTTTATTTCTTCTTTTTCTAAAGATATTTCTGAATGATATTTAGAAAAATCCAATATCCCGATTGTCTCTCCATTTATAGTCATAGGAATCATTAGAATTGATTTTAATCCCAACGCTTCCATCATGAATCGTTCTGTCTTATTTGTAAATTTTTCTCTAAACCGTGGGAGAAAAAGTCTCTTCTTATTTTTAAAAACTAAATAGTGAATGCCTCCGTCCTTTTCGTTTAATAAACAGGTGAAACGGGTTGCGATACGTATTTGGTTTTTTGAAAACTCCTCCGGCAAAAATACTCTTCTAGTATAAAGCTCATTCTTCTTAGGATTTTTTAATAATAAACCCATCCCTTCTAGTTTATATTTTTCCTTCGCATAATTGTATATATCCAGAAGAATAGAATCAAGACTAATCGTATTGTTAATTTTTTTAGAAAATTCATTTAGAATTTCTATTTGTTTTTTAGAATTTTCTACTTTTATCTTTTCTTTCTGTATTTCGTTTAGAAGTATAGTGTGATTTAACGCATTTGCAATTTGATTACAAAATCCGTTGATTCGATTTAATTCATTCCTTTTGAGAGAAATAGGAGAAGAATAATTTGTAAAAAGTAGAATCCCAAGAATCTTTCCCTTGATGATAAGTGGGACTCCTAAAAAAGAATTCAGATTTAATTTTTCTAATAGTTTGTGATCAAAATCCGTAAAGAATTTTAGAGGTGGAATTTTATGACCGTAGATGGCTCTCTTCCTTTTAAATATTTGATACAAAATTCCTGCACCTTGATCGAGCGGCAATCTTAAGTTATCCAGAAATAAATACCCTTCTTCATTCATGATAATATTCTTTTTATTGTAATAGGATGAACGAATGATACCTTCCTGGTTTTCTGTTACTAAGAGCCAGGAGAATTCAATGCCAAATTCATTTTCAATATAGTCAAAAATTTCTTCTAGAATTTCTTTTAAATTAGACATAGAGTTAATTTGATTTAAAAAATCATTGAGTCTTTCCACTTCTTCTCGAATTTTTTCCGCTCTAAGTCTCTCCTGCTCTGCAACTTCATAAGCCTTCTGGGTTCTAACTTTCTCATTTTCTGAAATTTCTTTTGCACGAAGCGAATTATCCATTAAAATAGAATTATAAATAGATCCGGTAATTTGATCTGTAAAGGCTTGAATCATTGTAGTCTGACGAGCTACTAATCTCTTAGGGGAGGAAGAGCTAATGATGAGTATCCCAATGATATCATTCTTGATAACAAGAGGAGCATGTATAATAGATTTTAAATTTAATGAATCAGAAATAAAATCATCTTGATCCGTTGTATATTTTCTTTTTCGGTATTTATCAACATTCGATATATAAAGAGTTTTCTTTTTTTTATAAGTTATCCAAATAGCTCCGAGCTCTTTATTTAGAAAAGCTCGTTTAGTCGGAAAAATTTTTATTAGCTCTTCATCTGAAAAATTACTCATTCTAACAAATAATTGATTTTTTCCTTTATCAATCATTAGAAGCATAACATATTCAAATTGGTAAATTTCTTTAAAGTAGGAAATGATGTATTTGAAAATAGTTTCCATATTTAAATCAGCATTGATCTGCTTTGCGATTTCACTTAATTTTTTTAATTCATTAGCTGATGTCTCAAGATTCTTTGCCTGGTCAATCATTGAATTTTCGGAGTTTGCATTATTTCTTTGGTTTGGATTTACCCGGGCTAGGGTTTCAGCAAATTCTTCTGCCTGATCAATTTCGGTAGAGAAAATTCCAGTCAACGCAAATGCCTGTGAGAAGATAAAAATAATAAAGCCATAACTCCCATAAAAGGCAGTGTTAACTATATTTTGTATAAAAAGCATATCATTAGTAACCGCAATAAAGAATATTAAAATCCCAAATGAAACTGTTTTTATTCCTTTACGCCTATTTCGAAGTGAAATCCAAAGAGAAAATATAACATACAAAATAGCAATAAAATTAATCAGATGAGCAAATGTAACAAGGTACGTGAAAATGCTTATCGAAAATAAAAAACAAGAAATAACAAGTGGTAAAAAAGAAATAATAAAAAAATAGATAACTTTTTTATTGAAGTCTTTAGGAAATATAGACATAAGAAATAAACCGAATAAAGGTAAGCCTAAATAATAGGTAAGGTATTCTACTCGAACACAAATGTCAAAAGATAAATCCGGTAAAATTGAGAGAATGTATTTTTCATTGAAGAAAGATGTCCGCAGTGCAATATCAAAACTAAATAAAGCTAAAAATAAAGGGGAGAGATTTTTTCTTCTAAAACTAAAAAGACCAAGATGATAAACTCCCATCATGAATAAACAACCAATGATAAGTAGATCTAAGGAAAGAGTCTGCTTACTTTTCTCCAGAATGTCTTTCTCTAAACCTAAAAAAATACCACGCGTAATGCCCCCATTGTAAAGTCTATAATTGGAAGTATGAAGAAGTAATTCAATTTCTTTAGATTCAGAAGGTAGGGATGTAAATACAGAGTCATAGGAAGGGTGTGAGTTAAATTCTGATTTGCCAACCTTTCCATGCTGATAAATTTTCTTTCCATTTAGGAATAGGACAAGTGACTCGGGAGGGTAATCTATCTTTAACCCAATACTTTCATTCAAATTCTCTGGTAAGAGAATTTTGAGGTGGTACGTTGCATACCCGTCAGAGCTAATTTCATTTGTTCTCCCGTTCCAATTAGACGGCACGGGAATATATTCAATTTGATTACTCGCTTTATCAGGTATTTCTTCGGTAAAAAATAATTCTTTCCAGTAAAACTCCCATTCTCCCTTTAAAGATATTATTTTTGTTTGGTTGTAATTCCAGTTTCGTAAATCTAAAACTCCCTTATCTGCCAGAAATTCTTCTGCGATCACCCCATTAGAGAATAAAAGAAAAACAATTACAAATAAAAAAGAATATTGTATTAGCCTCAAGGAAATTAGTTTCATTAAAACCTTCCGAATGATAATGGTACTGAACTAATGCATTATTTTTATTCCGATTCCAAATTTGACAAGGAAATAAAATAAATAGCATATCCTAGAGGAAGAGAGTTAGCGTTATTGGTAGTCAGGGAAAGTGACTTTTGGAATTTCATATTGTAGAGACGCGAAACTCTACGCCTCTACATGCCATGAAAAAATCTATTTTCTTTTCAAATGATTTGGCATCCTATATTTCACTAGGATGTTTGATGTAATAGATGGAAAGCCACAGCGTGCCTAAAAGCACCACAGCATATGCGACTAACGCACTTGTAAAATCTACTATCGGTAGAATGGACGCTACGATAGCAATCTTACCTGCAGTTAATCTTGTGGCTTCGCCAAGAAGTAAAAAGATTCCGCCAAGTGCGATCAGGTGAAATCTACCCATTGTTTCTTTGCCGACTCTAGCGAATCTTGCAAAAACCGGAACAGCAAGAAGAGCCATTGCGAAAATTGTAATCTCATTCATAATGAGCCTCCTAAATACAATTAAGAGGATAACATAGAATAGCTAATAAAGAAAGAATTTTTTTAATGATTCTCAGTATTTTTTATTCGATGACCAAAAATGAAAACGCTAACTTTGAAAGTCAAGCTTTATTGGCATTAACTTTTTTTATTTATTTTTAAGAAGAAATAGTCTAATACAAAAACACAATATCGACTCTTCTAGAAAATTCTTTTCCCATTTTCTTTTCGTTGGTTTCTCCCCATAAGCCGCCGGAGAAGGTTAATAGAATATTTTCTGTCGGAACTTTTTTTTCGATGAGGTAATTACGAACAGCCTCAGCGCGGTGTTGGGATAATGTGAGTTTGACTCCTTTTCCTTTTGCCCATTCAGAGTGACCGATTAAAAGTATTTTACTCGTTCCATAACTTTCTAAGTATTCATTCGCAAATGCATCTAGTTTTTTCTCTTCGTCTTCGGTGATATCTGTTTCATTTTTTCCGAATAGGATTGAGAATGGTTTTACATTTTCGTTGATGCGATTCGTGATAGAGTTTTTATAATTCCAAATAATAGGAAGTGTTCCATCTAGCTTGTAAATTTCAGGATTAAAATCTTCTTTTGGTTCTGGTAAATCAATAGTATTCTCATCTGAAACTACTGCTGAATTCCAAACAGCCTCTGGTGGCAAATTGGGATCTAACTCTGTCGGCATTGAGTTAGAACTTATACCAGGTTTTTTCTTCTTTTTTCTTTCTTTCGTATTGCTTGCTTCTTTTGTTTCGCGATTGTTGTTTATATCACGATCCGGCAGATTTTTCTTCTCGCGGTTGTCTACTAAAGTATCTTTTACATTGTTACTGTCATCCTTATAACGATTTTCTTCTTTTGTATTTCGAGTGTCTATCCTATCACTGTTATTAGCATCTATCCTATCCGAATTAGGATTTGGATTAATGCTTTTTTCCTTGATGAGAGATTTCGGTTTTTTATTAGGCGCATCTTCTAAATTAGCAACGCTTTCTTCTTTCGGTGAAGTGCTTTTATTATTTTTGAGCGATTCGAGGTAGAGTGGATCTTTTCTTGTAACCGCAACCATACCAGTATTACAGGTTTCTACTTCGATTGAGTAAGTGAGAATTGTAGTAGGAAGTAAAAAGAAAGTCCATGCAAAATCTCCGAGTCGCATAATATTCTTATACCGGATCATTTTTTGCTGAGATATTTCTTGAAGTTCTTCCTTTGAAAAACTATTCATAGGAAAAAAGAAGAAGAAATTGTGAATTCGCTTGTGACGCAGCAAATGGCAATCATCCCCTTCATGCGCTAGAAACATATATTTATTTGAAGATCGATTTTCGTATTTTACTAAAGTCATAGAAAGTGGGTCAGAGCGGAAAGTAAGCTCGCTACAATTTTGAAAGAGAGCAAATGCTAAGATTACGATTAATAATAATTTCTTTTTCATAAGTCTAACATCCGTTAGTCGATATAGAGCAGCATGGAGAACATACTTAGCACTCCACCACTCGCATTGTTGATTGCTACAAACCGCAGCTTTTTGTTTGCAGTATCTATAAATGGATTTGCAATATTACTTCCAATATTCATTCCAAAACTTCCTGTTAAATTCTTTCTCGTACAACCCGTACCTGCTAGACTACATCTATTTAGCTCGACCGAAAAACTCTGAGTTGAGTCGTAGGCAAGAATTAACAATTTATTGTTATAATTGTCAACCGCAATTTTAGTTTTAATTCCACTTCTATGAGTCGCGTAGATTGTCTGCGCTGAGCAGCCAGTCATATCTGGATTGCAGATAATTAGTTTAGGAATCGTGTCTGCCCCTCCCTCTGTATTTCCCATGGAGGTTATGAGATAAAATTTATTCGTTGTCGCATCATAAAGAGCCTGTGAATGCTTAATCCAGAGTGGATTTCCATCAGCCATATTTCCAACTAGACTGGAAAAAGTCGCAGGAGCCGAGCAGCCAGTCAGATCGAGATTACACTGAACATAGGCTAATGCGTATTGTCCAACGACAGGTTGGTATTGGAAGGTCACTGTAACTTTCGAATTGGTTGTATCTGTCACCGTCTCAATCATAATTCCCGGATCCATACTCGCAGCTGCAATGTTCACAGGAGTATTTAGATTATTGCCAAATTTATCAAATGAGTATAAGTAAAGCCCTGAACCGTAACTAGCGGCTACTACTACTTTGCTGTTTGTCGCATCCCAGGCGGCTCTTGGAGAAACGGAGGTGCTATTTCCCAGGTTAAATTTCGCTACGTCTGACATATCATAATAAGTCCAAGAGCCTAAAGGTCCTGTAAAGAAATTCATCCGTCCATTAGTTTTATTCTCGGAGATAATCATGGCTTGCCCTGCATTATAGAGGGCTGTTAAGCTTCTTGCATTATTATCACCACCGTTGTCTAGGGTTGCTGTATTCATATCCAGGCAATATGAGAAATTGGATTCACAGCGAAATGCTTTTACACGGTTGAAAGTTCCACCGTTTGAGCACTGTGCGGCTACTAGCATTTTAACTCCATCGTAAGAAGTAGACACATCGTTACAAGCAGGACCCATTCCATCGTCTACTAACATTTGTTCGACTGGATCATTGTCTACAACTGTAATAGAATAATTCTTAGTCGTAACGCCCGCACCCGCAAAACTGAGTGTAGATATTTTATTATCAACATAATAATTCTCAGGTGCATTGATAGTGACAGTCTGTGGAGTAGCATAATTAGCCGTTGTAAAAGTAAGAGTGGTAGAGCCTACACCTGAGTTTGCGGGATCAATGACATAAGTTGGAGTAAGCACATAACCCGGAACGATCGCTGATGTTTGTGGTGCACTAATCGTAACTGTATACGGAGAAGCTACTGGTGCATAGTTTAGATTTACACTAAACGTAAGAGAGCTTCCTTCGTTGACAGTAGTTGTTCCACTTACATTTGTAACAACCAAGTCAAACACATTTGAATCTACTGTATTTACAGTGCCGGTTCCTGTCGTAATGCCCGCACCTGCCGCAGTTATAGTAACAGTTTCGCCTATCGTATTTACATCAGAGACTCCAGTCACTTGAACTGTCTGTGGATTATTCCAATTAGACGGTGTAAATGTAATGGTTGGTGGAAAGATGATTAGAGCATTGGTATCGCTTGATGTAAGCGTAATAGTTCTATCCGTTCCTGGATCCCCCGTCAAAGTAACAGTGATATAAGCATTCCCGCCTTCATTGACTGAAACAGCACCGCCAAGAACTACGCCGGTATCATTTTCAATCGTAGTGAAATTTAAACTCGCTCCCGTTGTCGCAGGTGCCGAAGCAGAAATAGTGACTGCTTCCGAGCTTTGATTTGCATCTTCTACCCCGGTGAGGGTAACGGTCTGGTTTGCGCTCCAGCACTGCGCACCTGGACATACATTGTCGAATGTTAGGGTGAGTGGACTTGCAGAAAGAGAGGTCACATTACTGGAAGCCATTGTCACAGTTAGTGATGGAGATGGCTCACTACTTAATTTTACATTCATAATTGCAGTCGAGCCTTCACTTACTGTTGTTGCCGCTGCCGAAAGGATAATACTCATTGAACTCGTATCAACTGTGTTAATACTTACCGTGTTTGTTCCCAAATCCGTTCCGTTTCCAGTAATAGTTACAGTCTCAGAAACAGTATTGGCATCGGTAACGCCTGTTAATAGAACTGACTGTGGGACATTCCAATTAGCCGCATTGAAACTAAGAGTTGCAGGCGCGAGTGTAATGGCAGCAGTATTACTCGAAGCTAAATTCATTGTTCTCGCTGTTCCAGGATTTCCAGAAAGAGCAACTGAAATTAGAGTTGTTCCTCCTTCGTTTACAGTAGTCGCACCAGTGAAAACTGGCTTAGAGTCATTATCCGTAGTATCAAAATTAAGAGTCGCATTCGTTACAGCAGGTGCAGAAGCTGTAATAGTTACACTTTCCGTAGTTTCATTTGCATCTTCGACACCAGTGAGGGTAATCGTTCTTAGACTACTCCAGCATTGTGCACCCGGACATACATTGTCAAAGGTCACAGACGCAGGCGCGACAGTAACGGAGGCAACATTTCCAGAAGCAAAACTTACAACCAGAGAAGGAGATGGCTCTTGGCTTAATTTTACGTTGAAGCTAGCTGATGAGCCTTCGTCTACAATCGTAGTCGGTGCGGACAATACAATGCTCATCGTGTTCGAATCTACTGTTGAAATAGTTGTAGATGCGGTGCCCAAATCTACACCACTACCTGTAATGGTCACAGATTCAGAAGCGGCATTCGCGTCTGTTAATCCTGTTAGGAGAACAGCTTGTGGCACATTCCAGTTTGCCGCTGTAAAAGTAAGTGTGGCAGGGGAAAGTGTAATTGCAGCTGGGTTACTCGATGTTAGGTTCATGGTTCTATTGGCTCCCGGATTTCCTGAAAGACTTACGGATAATAACGCTGTTCCTCCCTCAGTTACAGTAGCTACCCCGGCAAATACTGGTTGTGCGTCGTTTTCCGTTGTGGCAATCGTAAACGTTGCATTTGGAACAGCGGGCGCGGAAGCTGTAATTGTTACTGTCTCTGTGGTTTGATTTGCATCTACGACTCCGTTGAGGGTAATCGTTCTTAGACTACTCCAGCATTGTGCTCCTGGGCATACATTGTCGAATGTAACTGACGCAGGTCCGACTGTTATCGAGCCTGCATTACTCGAAGCAAAACTTACAACTAGAGAGGGAGACGGCTCTTGGCTTAAATTTACGCTGAAACTACTTGATGAGCCTTCGCCCACAGTTGTCGCTCCCGGTGTAAGCACAATATTCATTGTATTAATATCAACTGTCGCAATCGTAGTGGTGTTTGTTCCGAGATCGACTCCGCTTCCAGTTATCGTTACGGATTCAGCTATGGTATTCGCATCCGTCACACCTGTCAATAAAACGGATTGAGGTACATTCCAATTAGCTGCGTTGAAGGTAAGTGCAGCGGGTAATAATGTTATAGCCAGAGTATTACTAGAGACCAAGTTCATCGTTCTAGAGGCACCCGGGTTTCCTGAAAGCGCAACTGAGATTAAAGCAGTGCCTCCTTCGTTTACGGAAGTCGCGCCTGTGAACACTGGCTTAGAGTCATTATCCGCAGTATCTATGTTGAAACTTGCGGAAGTTGTAGCTGGTGCGGTTGCTGTGATTGCAACAGTTTCCGTTGTTTCATTCACGTCTTCTACACCAGTCATCGTTACAGTCTGTGCTGCGCTCCAACAGTTTGCGCCAGGACATACATTATCGAATGTAATAGATGCAGTTCCAACAGAGACAGATCCGATTGTTCCTGATGCAAAGCTAACAGTCAAAGAAGGAGATGGCTCATTACTTAATTTTGCTGTAAAACTGGAAGTTCCACCCTCCGTAATACTGGCTGAACCGGATACGAGGATAATGCTCATTGTGCTCGAATCTACCGTAGAAATATTTGTAGTAGCAGATACTATGCCAGCGCCGCTTCCAGTAACTGTAACCGATTCACTCGCTGTATTTGCATCACTTACTCCGGTTAATAAGACTGCTTGCGCCACATTCCAATTAGCCGTTGTAAATGTAAGAGTATTAGGTGAAAGAGTTATCGCGAGTGTGTTACTTGATGCAATTGAAACTGTTCTTGCCATTCCTGGATTTCCTGAAAGTGCTACTGCAATAAGGGAAGTAGATCCTTCCGTGACAGTTGTCGAGCCGGTAAACACTGGTTTTGTGTCATTTTCGATTGTGTCGAAGTTAGCAGACGCACTTGTAACAGCCGGGGCAGTAGCTGAAATGGTGACGTTCTCACTTGTTTCATTTGCTTCTTCAACA
>JANYCR010000538.1 GCA_025360185.1 Leptospiraceae bacterium
AAGTATTTGCATGAGCATAGGTTTCCTGAAGCAGGAAGTAAAAAAGCAAAAGAGTATTTCCATTATGATTGTATTCTCACAGTGACAAATGAAAAGAATAAAATACTCTACCGAATTCAAAAAAACTTGGAGCAAGAAAAAACAGTTCGATACTCAAATGGTATGCCCATTCCACATTTGGAGGACACTCGAACAGAACTAGTTACAGAGATTCTCAATGAATATAAAAGACAGAGTGTTAGTAAATGAAACCAAAATACTTCTTACTCTTATTTGTGAATTTACTTTTTATGAAATGCGTAGTGTTTCATAAGTATAATCCGAAGCCTACAGAAGTAATATTTACTGATAATGCAAGATCATCTAAGTCCATTCTTGTCAATATAAAGCAAAAACTTTTTTATAATGGGGATACTAGAGATTTGTATCCTGAATCGGAGAAAAAATTAAGAAAGAAATTTGCCAGAACTTTAAAAGAAAGTCTTTTATTTAGCGAAGTGAAAACAGGTCTGGATGTTGCAGAAATAAACCTGCGTATCGAAATTGAAGATAAGGTAGAAATGGACAATTTTTCTTCGCTATCCTACGTAACTTTTTATTTTTTCCCGGCATATACTACGGATAATATTACTCTTACTTTTCAATTTAAAAATAATAAGACAATGCTTATTCGGGAGTATAAAAGGCAGATTGTGCAGAAAACATTTATTCATCTATTCTTAATTCCAGTTATACCATTCTATTTTTTGAGTAGCGATCCTTATGAACTTGTTACTAAATCCGTTTTATTCGAAGCTGATCGAGATGGAGTTTTTAGATGAATATTTTTTGTATGCGAATAATTGCTATTACCTTTTTAATTTTAAATTTTTTCTTTCTTTCAAACTGTATCAGCACTAAAAATTATTTTATCAATCGAGTCAATGATTTAAAGGACATTGTTCATATTGGAGTAGAGAAGGATGTGTATGGGGCTTCCATTTTTGTAGATTCAATTGGTTTAGGAATCCAACATGCGGCTAATGGTAAAGGTGTTGGGATAAGATATGGGCATATAGGATTCTATAAAACGGGAGGCAAAGTTTTAAAAATGCGAATGAGAATAGCCGGTAATACAGAAGTTCACAAATTTTGTGATTATAACAATTTCACAGATTGTCTTGATAAACTTGGGAATTATAATACTGAGACTATTAGATATGGTAATTCAATAATCTTAAATAATACCAGTTTTCATGAACCAATGCAATTAACAAATAGAAACTCTTCAAAACGAATTTCCTTACATTCAATGTTTTTATTTCTTTTTATAGGTGGGAACAAATCGGTTACGTTTATTTACGATACTGACCCAAAAGAAGACAGCCGAGGGGATTATACCATTTTGCCGATAGAAATTTCTGCTGGTCTATATTTGGGTATTCGACTTGGCTTTAATTTTTCCGAACTCGCTGATTTTCTCGTCGGTTTTGTTGGTTTCGACCCATTAGGCGATGATATAGAAGGAATACCGCAACCCATTTTAATGGATATAGAAATAGATGATAGAAAATTTGCTTTCGAAGAAATTTTTCCAGAAAAGAAAATACCTTTAATTAAAATGGGAAAAAGCAAATATTCTATTGCTGATTCCTTTGAAATTGCTCATTGCAAAACAAATACTTCTTGTTATAATTATGAATTAGCAAAACACAAGGCGATAGATTTAGAAGCCATATGTAAAATAAATAATGGCTCATTCGGCATAAATACAAAATGCAATCATACAAATATAATATCGTTTTGCCAGTTGTCAATATCCGAAAAGATTTATAATTACTATCATAACATTTGGAGTCTCGAATCTGCGGAGAATGACTGTAAACTGCTGAAAGGTAAGTTTGTAAAATGACCACCACCCAACGTAGGGAACGGTTTGAAACTGTTCCCTACGGTTTTTGATTTTGGTTAATTACCTATTCTTCCTTTGCAGTCTGCATTGGAAAATTATACTCCAAATTAGAGAGCGCAGCAAGTTCTTTCATTTTTTCGTGAAGATAGGCTTCCGGGGAATCATCTTTTGTGAAGTAGGCTACTTTACCGATGCGGATAGTGACGCTTTGTCTCCATTTCTCATGTCCGTATTCAAAGCCGACGCAGATGACTTGAAGCGGATTCTCAGGCTTACCCGCAATTACGCGAAAGCCGGGGACTTTCCCTTTTCCCATTTTCCATGGAAAGAAAGTCTGTTCGGGGAAAATACATATGAGCTGATCGTGGTATAATACATGTTTGGCGAATGTAAAGCTTTCCTTTGTCTTTTCAGGATTTTTGCGGTCAATTGGAATTCCACCGCATTTGAGTAGATAACCAAATAGGTATGGAATATTGAGGGTATCTTTCATTATGCACCAGGCTTTTCGCCCTGACTTAGCATAAATAGCCGCGCAGCCGAGGGGAATGTCGTTTAGCCGCTGGTGTTTGGCAAGGACGATTAGAGATCCCGTCTTTGGAATATTCTCTCCGCCTTCTATTTTAATTTTGTAAAAAAGACGTAGTAAAATTCCGCCGAAGAAATAAATACTGAGTGTGGCAAACCATGTTTGTCCCGGGTGTTTTTTTGATCTAAGTTTCAATTGGGTATACTCATCCTGTAAATTTGGTTTTTGTAAATTAAGTTTAGGTCGGGGGTAAATTTACTATTACCCTTAGCAAATAAATCGAGGAAGCCATTCTTTTTTTTCCTATGAAAAAATGTATCACAAGTCGGCGTTTTTTTAATTTCTTTTTCTTCTATCTGCATAGAAAAGAATTCAGTATTCTTGGATGAAATTTTTTTTGGTATAAAATCAATCTTTTTTTGTAGGCATTCTTCTTTTTCTTCTGTCGTTAGTATAAATAAAATTTGCATTTCTTCTTTTGGAAAAGTATTTTCCTTTGTAGAAAGATTTTTTACAAATAAAAAATAGCTAATAGAATCAGTGCTTGTTTCATTGGAGCGAGTGTAATAGGCTTCTAGTTCTTCGATTTGGATTTTATTGGATGGTTTAAAGTTTGGTTTACCAATTCCCTGATCTTGAAAGATAACGAACAACACAAACATAATTCCAATGATATTTCCAATGATAATATATTGCATCAAAGGCTTTTTCTTTGATTTCAAATTTAAACTTTCTAAGTATTGTCTGAGTTCTTCCGGTGATCTCGAGTGGTATCCGCTTCCCATTTTATTTGTCCTTTAGTTCCATGAGTATAATTCTAAATAGCCGGAGCTAGTCTTGATGGAATATATATTATCATTTTCATCCATATAGGTTTCTCTCCAATTCAAACGAGGAGAAGGAAATTGCAATCTTTTATTATTAATATGGTTTCCATCTTTGTCATGGACTTGGAGCTTAACGCTTTCTCCTTTGTTTTCTGTTTCCCAGATAAAAAATTCCCGATTCGTGTTGACAGAAAAAAGAATTTCCGATGGATATTGCAATTCTTTTAAGAGGCTTTCGGGTTCTACCGCATCAAAGTTGTATTTATAAATTCTTCTAAACTTAAAGCGGGAATCTTTTTTTCCAATGAAGCTAAAGGATACAAGCGCGTAGTCGCCATCCTTATGCGGAATGATTGTATCTAGTTTGATTTTATAGTCAATGGATTCAGGACTATTGAATATCGTCAAATTTCCTTCTTTGATGCTTCCAACTAGTTCGTCGTTGATATAATAATTTAATTGCATTTGCTCTGCAAATTTATGGTAGACGGCTAATCGGTTTTTGTCGTAGGCATACATACTTTCAATATAGCGAAATGGTTCTGAATTTTTTCCAGACACACCGATGATAGAAATCATCTTGCCCTTACTATCTAGATGAAGCAGGTAAGAAGCAATACTCTCTTTTTCTTTTGTATCGAAGTAGCCCGAGTTTTTGGAAAAGCTATTTGCTTTTTCTATTTCCTCGGCTGCGACACCGGAAGAAATTCTATTTTGAATAAATAAATCATCTTCACTACTGACAGCGAGAAGTCCAATTTTACCTAGCTTTTGATTTAGGGCTTTTATTTTTAAATTATTTTTAGTGGGAACATTTCCAATGATGAAATCTAAATCTCCATCGTTGCCATAGACTTTTACGTAGGAATTATTATAGTCTGTGATATATAGCCTGTTTGCGTTAATTGGAATTCTAAACGGTATGTTGATTAACGCGTTGTTAACCACTTGCCCTTCGACCTCAGTCAGATCAGAGCCGATTTTAATTTTACCAAGTAGATTCGGTTTTAGATTGTCAATCTTGAAACGAATACAGTTGGTGTGTAAGAGGATTAAGAAAAAGATTACCATGCGAAGGCGTTGGGCGCAAGGCGCAGGTTGGACTGGACACAGATGAACACCGACTCGTGGTGAGCTTGCCGAATCCATGGATTGTTTAATTATCATTACAGGGGTTTGATCTTCAGTTGTTTTTTTTGCTTTAGCTGAGTTAAGCAATGTTTGTTTCTGCTTTGTGAATTGACTTAGGAAAGTCTGGAAATTGAATTTAAACATTTTGTTGTGCATTAGTATTTGAGATCCCCTATAAAAAATTTAGGGGGTGACAGTGAGTTTCGTTTCTATATCAAACTCTTAATAATATTAGTAAGAAGAATCGACTTTAGGTGTCAAATCAATCATTTAGTAAATAAGAAAAAAATCTGAAAAGTAAATTCCAGTCGTTGTGCAAATTCCGCCGGGTTCAACTGCCCTGATTGCTGTATGTAATCCTTTTTGATTAATACCCGTGTCTACCGTGATTGGATATTTACAGAGGTTTACATTTTCTGTGAATAATATGCATTTTGCGCCAAGAGACTCAGCCATCGCAAGCCTCGTCTTATCTGAATCCAGGTAAGAAATTTTCGAGAGATAGAGATGTTTGATCAGCCAAATTAAAATTACTACAAATGATGTAGTGATAACACCATTCTTTTACTTGCGTATTTTTTATTTAATAAAAAGAGTCATTAAAGCATATTTCTGTTGTGAGGGTGTATGAGTTCTATTAAAAACATTGAGAAGATTCCAGAAGAAGCAAGAGATGTAGTAGAGGCAGGACTCGGTGCTGCATTAAAGAAAAAAAGTCTAGGTAAGACTAAGATTGATTTTATCCAGATTGAAAATTCTCTCTCCGGTGGAAAGACAGGAGCTGCGGTATTTGTTGCCCGTTACGGTGTATCCGGTAAAACAACTTTCGTTCGTGTATTAAAGATTGCACCGAAAGATGTATGCGAATCGGAAAACGAAGGCTATGTAAAAACCCGTGAGACGTTACTCGATATATTTAGTCAGGTAGAGTATTATACAGAAGATGAATTCATACACAACGTAGAGACAGGTCTCAGACCTGTCTCTACAACTATATCGCCAGAGACCTACGGTATCCTTCTCTACCAGGATGTGGGCACGGTAGCCGCAAGCGACTTGAAAGGAATTGCGAAGTATTTCACAAGTAAAGTTCTAAAAGCGGATAACGAACATAAACCAGAAGCCAAAGACGAAACGGAAAAGTTTTCTCGCGAGTTGTCTCTTCTCATGCAGAAAGAAGTTTTTCTGGGATTAAAGAAAGGTCTTTATGGAACTGTAAAACGAAGAGACGTAAATTTATCCGAAATTTATGGAAGTAAAATTTCATCAGACAAAGTCAAACAGGGATTAGCCGAACTACAAAAGATTGATTCCAGTCTTCCCGACCACGCGACTATTCTAGAATATTTTAACATCAATGCAACCTACCATGAAGTAAACTATGTACATGGAGATTTGAATCCTGAAAATGCATTGGTCTGGGAAAACGAAAGAGGTTATTTAAGTTGTAAGCTCATCGACTTTGGAGAAGTGATTCCAAAGAAGAAAGATAATTTCACACCACTGTTTTGGGATTACTCACGGTTACTCGGTGAAATGATTTTAAATTTTGTGGAGGAGGTTGGAGAAGGCGAGAAATCGATTTCTCGCCTTCTCCATGATTTCTGGTCAGTAGTCGAAGCCTTCTTTAAAAATGATCCATCCAAATTGGAAAATGCAAATCCAAAGATAGAATACATCTCTCGAATTTATCTTTCCACACTATTCGACTTTATCAACGAAGCAAAGAGTGGACTCAAAGACTTACGTCGTGCGGAGGTAATGCAGGATTACTTCCATTGCCAGATTTTATTTTTCTTATTCTTCGCAAAGTTTCAGAAAGAAAATCCTTACAAGCGGCTATTTGGTGTTAAGTTTGCTTTAAAGCTTTATGAATACGCCAATTCAGGCGATGCTGGATTACAGAGTTTAATTCTTTCGCTCGAAAAATTCTATTTTGATTTTTCCTCCACACAGGCTAAGAACAAACAGCCGCAGATTGGTCCGGTAGTAGGTGCGCGCTCTCCGTTTATGGGCTTATCGTATTTCCAGGAGAAGGACAGAGAATTCTTTTTTGGTCGGGAGAAATTCACCGAAGAATTACTCAAAGCAATCGAAGAAAAACCAGTCGTAGCACTCGCTGGAGCGTCTGGGAGCGGCAAATCCTCCGTAGTCCATGCGGGTGTGATTCCGGAGCTCAGAAAACAGGGTTATATGATTTATAAATTTCGTCCCGGCTCGAATCCGCTTCAATCGGCGATAAAAGCGTTTGATCGGAGAGTTCTTGAATCCCCCCTTCCTCCCGGCGAAGGCGTTGGTCGTGAATACTTGGAGCGAAGGGTGGATAAAAAAGGGGGCGACCAGCGAAAAAGTGTGTCTCTATGGAATTTAACGGAAATCATTCGTAGTGTTCTAAATTCTAATCCCGATAAACGAATATTTCTACTCGGCGACCAGTTTGAAGAACTCTTTACATTATGTACAAACGTAAGACAAAGGGAAGATTTAGGTGTCGCGATTTTAGAAAGCGCGAAGGAATTTAAAGATAGGTTCAAATTTTTTATCACGATACGGTCTGATTTCTGGACGAAGCTAATTGAGAATGCAGACTTCTCTTCTATCGTAAGTGATTCAGGAATCAATAATCATTTGGGTTCGCGGTTTTTCTTAGGACCGATGACAGTCGAAGAACTCCGCTCCACGATTGAAAAACCACTCGCCGTGTCCAAGCTCTTCATCCAAGACGGGCTAACAGACCTTATTCTCACTTCTATATCTAAAGAGCCTGGAAGTCTACCCCTTTTGGAATTCTGTCTGCATGAACTCTGGAAAAAACAAGTTGACTTCACTCTTAATTACAACGCCTACAAGGAAATCGGAGAAGTAAAAGGGGCACTCGCAACGTACGCTGAGAATGTTTACTCTTCATTATCCGTTGACGAACAAGAGCATTTGAAGAAAATCATGCTCCAACTTGTTCAGCCCGGTCAGGGAACGGAGGATACTCGTCGTATTGCGCTTGTGGAGGAGATTTTACCTCTCCCCAATTCCTCTGAGAGTGAAAAATTTGATACAGAGAAGTCCCCTCTCCGAATCGGAGAGGGGCGACATGGTAGCATTCCACAAGAAGAAAAGATTCGGGGAGAGGTCTTCATCAACACCCTCGCCGACAAACGCCTTATCGTTACCGGAATCAACGAAGCAGGAAAACAAACCCTCGAAGTAGTACACGAAGCTCTGATACGGGAATGGAAGCGATTGAAAGAATGGATTAACGTAGACAGGGAGTTCCGCGTTTGGCAGGAAAAACTGCGTTATGCGCAAGCGGAATGGGATACTGGAAAGAGAGATCAAAGCTTACTTCTTCGTGGTAGTAATCTGTTAGTCGCAGTGGATTGGTATGGAACGAGAAAGAGTGACTTATCAGAAAGAGAATCTATATTTATAGAAACCAGTCAAAACCAAGCAAGGAAAACGAAAAGAAAGTTATGGGGAGCAGGAATTTTGGTTTCTGCTTTAATCTTTGGCTTCGGAATTTTCGGCACTGTGAATTATTATAATGCTAGTACCATGGCTGAAAAAGTAGCAAAGGGTTTTAATTTGACAAAAGAAGAATTGTTAAATGCTTCTGATTTAGATCGCTGGAGTTCATATCAAGCTTCATTAAATTGGGAAGATGCAAAGAAAAAATGCAAAGAATTAGGTATGAGACTTCCAAAACGTGGAGAATGGCAGGTAAATTATGGTGCAAATCAGAAAGTATTGAATGAAGAATGGTCAAAGGATGCGTATTATTTTTGGACTTCAGAGGAGTATTCCGAGTTTAGCGCGTACGCTTTCGATGTGGGCAGTGGCGGTGGACTACTGCATAAAAAGTGGACATTGAATTTAGGCTGCCTTTTCATATTGTATTCTAAAATTGACTGGGCTTGTAAAGCCTAAAGTCGAATGAAATCTTATTCGATTGTAAAAAATTTCAATGTATCGAAACAAATCT
>JANYCR010000570.1 GCA_025360185.1 Leptospiraceae bacterium
TCTGATATAAGAAAAGCCGACTTTTTCGCCGCTTAAAAAAAATAAATACAATCTTGCGAATCAAAAATATTTCTTGCCCTCTTATTAAATTTTAAAATCGTAGCTATATTAGTATTTCCCTGCCTTTTTGGTTTAGGGAAATAAACGTTTAAAAGGAGATTAGATGGTAGGAATCATTATTAAAGAGGGAGAATCCATAGAGGGAGCACTCAGAAGATTCAAAAGAGATTGTGCAAATGCAGGTATTTTAAGCGAAATCAAAAAAAGAGAACACTTCGAAAAACCTAGCGTTATCAAGAAAAAAGCCATAGATACAGCTAGAAGAAAGCGCGATAAAAAGAAACGCATTTTCGCTAAAAAAGAAAAGATTTAATCAATTCCAATCCTAGGACTGTGTAAGAATAATTCTTTTTTACACAACGCCTCGGGTATCCTTTTTAATTTCGTATCCACATCGGTATAACTATGTCTTTACAAACCCAAATAAATGAAGATTTGAAGTCTGCTCTCAAGTCTAAGGAAGAGCCAAAACTCTCTACCCTTCGCTTGCTAAAATCAGATATTCAATACGAATTGACCAAGACAGGTGTATCTACATTAAACGATGATCAGGTTATCGCCTTGATTAGAGCCAACTCTAAGAAGCGTCGGGAGAGTGCATCTGAATACCGAAAGGCAAACCGAGAAGATTTAGCTATCAAGGAAGAAGCAGAAGATGCTATTCTTACTTCCTATCTTCCTGCTAGTATGCCTGAATCTGAACTTCGAGAAGTAGTTGCCCGCGTTATAAAAGAATTAGCCCCTAAGAGTCCTGCCGAAGCAGGTAAGGTAATTGGAAAAGTAATGCAAGAAGTAAAAGGGAAAAATGCAGACGGATCTCTTGTTTCTAGTTTAGTGAAGTCCTTGATGTCTGAGGCATCTTAAAACTCTCTGTGCAAAACAGCACCGATTTCGTTCCACGTGTAAAAAGAGAAGTCGGGCTAGAAGTCTATATTTCTCGCTTTGTAAAACTCAAAAAAAACGGCAAGCGGCTACTTGGTCTTTGCCCGTTTCACAATGAAAAATCTCCATCTTTCACCGTATCCCCCGATCTAGGTGTATATCATTGCTTTGGCTGTGGGAAGTCGGGCGATTTATTTCGCTTCGTCATGGACTTTGAACGAGTTGATTTTAATCGTGCTAAAGAAATTTTATCTGAGTATTCGGGGATTCCGATCAAGGATGGTCCCGGTGGAAATAATGAATTTGCTGAGAAGAATGCACTTTATGCGCTGAATCAAAAATTTCTAGATTACTATGTTCGAAATCTAAATTCTGATGAGGGGAAAATTGCCCGTCAGTATCTAAAGACCCGGCAAATCCTGGAGCCGGAGATTTTACATTTCAAAATTGGGTTTAGTCTTCCTGGCTTTGACAATTGGAAAAAAATGTCTCTCTCTGAGGAAGAAGTTCGAAATGCGGTGAAGCTAGGTCTTTTAAAAGCGAGTGCTACCAATCGCAGTCATCTTTATGATTTTTATCGCGATAGGATTATGTTTCCCATCTTTGAGCCCGGTGGAAAAGTTGCTGGCTTTGGTGGTAGAACGATTAATCCAAGTGATGAAGCAAAGTACATCAATAGCCCGGCGTCTATCGTTTACGATAAAGGCAAAATGTTCTATAATCTATACAATGCACAGAATTCTATACGTAAGACAAAGACAGCAATTTTAGTGGAAGGCTATTTGGATGTAATTGGGCTCTTTACCAAGGAATTTGATAATGTGATTGCTCCTCTCGGAACTTCTCTTACTGAAAAACAGGTTCGCACTCTTAAAAATTATGCAGATAAAGTAACCATCTTATTTGATGGGGATAATGCGGGACGAAAAGCAGCATTTCGGTCAACGGAAATATGCATTAAAGAAAATGTATCCTCTGAGGTTATTCTCTTAGAGAATGGAGTAGATCCATTCGATTTATCCAAACAAAAAACCAGGGTAGAAATCCTGGAACTTTTCGGCAAGCCAATCCAGTCTTCTGACTTTGTTATCCAGGAAACCATGCAAAACACGACTCCGGCTTCCAAGCCCGAGCAAAAGAAGAAGGCAATTGAAAATCTCTTCCAATTCATCAAAACCCTTGAAAAAGAGACAGATAAGCAGTCTTACCTAGCCGAAGGGGCAAAATACCTGGGTTTAAGCTTCGCTGCCATTTTAAATGATTTTAAAAAAGAAGTCGTACCTAATTTTGAGTCTAAGAAAGACGATAATAAAACTAAGCCTGTAGTAGCCAAGCCGAACTCTACATCGCCTGCAATAAAATACGAAAGAAAACTGATTTCCATGTTAATTTTAAACGATTCTCTTTTACACCATATTAATGAGTTACTAGACCAAGAATTTTTCGATTCAGAAAGTTCTATCTTGCGTGATCTAGTATACAATCGTTTTTTGAACAATGAAGAGATTAGTTATGAATCCATTTTAGATTCTGGAATTGATGATTCTACCATTAGCGCGATTACTCCCTTTATTATGGAAGAAGTTGAGTTAAAAGAATTGCCGGAAGAAGAAAAGGAACTTATTTTTAAAGAAGCACTTTTGCAACAAAGAAAGTTTGTCATCGATACACAAATCAGTAAACTTTCTCTCAGTCAAAATTATTTAGAAAACTCGCAAGTAGATTTAGAGAAACTAATGATTCTTAGAAAAGAAAAACAGACAATTCTAGAAACTATTGGATCGCTCAGTTTAGCAAAGAAAGAGGTAAATTAAAAAATGGAAAACTTACAAAGTCTCCCAGAAGTACAAAGAATTATCGCGATGGGTAAAGCCAATAGTGAAGTATCCTATGATGAAATTAACGAGATACTTCCCGATAAAAT
>JANYCR010000033.1 GCA_025360185.1 Leptospiraceae bacterium
ATTTTATAATTAAATCTTTCTTTCTGATAAATCATCAATCTCTCCATGGCATGTTTCAAGGAATAATTTATCCATTTGCCCCACGTCAAGTCGTCGCATATATCGAAGACATTAACCTTTCCAGTTCGTCCGATTCTTAAACCTCGGCCTATCCCCTGAAGGGTCGTAATTTTTGCTTTAAGCCCAAAGGCAAAGATTAAATTTTCAAGATTCTGTATATTGATTCCCCGAGCAAATGTTCCGAGAGAGGCGACAATAATAACGCCATCTTCAGTTTCGGCAGTATTGACTATATCTAATCGTTCATCTTTTTTTATTTTTCCGTGAATAAAGAATATTTTTCTCTTGAGACCCTTAGCTTCATTTTCTGCGACTAAATGGTCATAAATTTTTTGGCCATGTTCTGCCACTCTTTGATAAAGGACTAGAGTATTTCCTGGACATCGTAGAGCCAATTTAGTAATGAAATCTCGACGACTTTCTGCATTTAAAAGAAAAAATACTTCATCTTGGTATAACTTTCTGGCCATGATTTTGCGAGTATGTTGAGGATATTGAAGAAGCACTTGACTAAGTGACATATCTGCAAGAATCCCCTTTTCAATCAGGTCGGACGTGCTGCTAACCTGATGGACATCTCCAAAAAGCCCCTTTAGAATCATTTCGTTTGTATGAGTCCCGTCTAATGTTCCTGTAAACCCGTAACGATACTCAGAATTTCCGCATTTTTCTATAAGCTGTCTAAGTTTACTGGCTTTGTCTTCGTGGGCCTCATCTGCAATAACAAGCTTAAATTTAGAAAAATATTCAGAAGGAAGATTGTAAATTGATTGCCACGTACTGACCACTATCTGTTTAGTTACATCTTTTGTTTGTCCGCCGTGAATCTGTTGAACCATGTCTTCGATTTGAAAGGTCGGATCGTCCGCAGAATACTTTTTAAAGTCTCCATACATCTGGCCGACTAATTGGATAGACGGAACAATTAAAAGAGTCGGCTTATTAATAAGCCGTAACATACTGTAAATACTCAGACTTTTCCCTGAGCCGGTTGCTGAAATAAACAGAGCCTTCTTTTCAATGGATGCGATTCGCAGAACTTCTTTTTGATAATCTCTCAGTTCATGTGAGGCTTTGAAAGTCTCTGTAAACTTTTCTAAATCATGAGTAGCTTTAGGAAATTCTGTTTCGTTATAAACAAATTCGCATTCTCTTGATGCAGCAAACTCTCGGATTTTTTCAAAGAGTCCCAGATAGATAGACTGGCTCTTATGCTCGAAAAGAGAGATCCTACCGTCCCACCATCCTTGTTTATATTTCTCCATGTGCATGTATCCGGGCACAAAAAAGGAGAAGGTTTCCTTTAAATCCGAGCGTAAAGTACCAGAATCGCACAAGATTCTGATTCTTACCTCATCAATTTTTTGGACCTGGATAAAACTCATTTAAAGTAGAATACACCTTCTTTATGTTTTCCGCCATTACCTCTTGACAATAAATAGGTGATATGAATTCAGAAAATTTTCAGTCAGAACTCCATTACGACTTCGATATCCCAAAGCTGGAAAATTTCCCTTTGTTTATTCAATCGGTCCTCTTACCTGGAATTTTCACGGAAGCTCCCCAGACTGGGACACAGTTCAGCCCTATTAAGCATGTAGGAGACTCCTTGTTCTTTCAAGACCTTTATGTGACCATTAAGCTAGATGACGCGATGGCTACGTGGTTTGAAATCTTTAAATGGCTCACCGGATTGACCCGTTCGGAAACTTACCAACAATTTATCGATCTGGTCGGAGATAAGGTTTTAAGTTTAGACGAGACGAAAAAACTCTTTAAGTCCAGAGAACTAGACCCCACAAACAAAGGATATAAAAATATCAAATCAAATGGCGTTCTTACAATCAATGATGCCAATCATTTGCCTTACATGAACCTCATGTTTTCTGGCCTTCATCCGACTTCTATGAGCGGATTTACTTTCCGAACGGACAGTTCCAATGTCCAATTTATCACATATGACGTGACCTTCGCATACAACTTTTACTATCCGACTGCCGTAAAATAAGGCCCTGGGTATTTTCAAATGTTCATAAGTGTGCTTCTATTGGCATTTAGAAGACCTTTTTAACATTAGGACACCTTTGACTTACGATGAAATTGTAAAAATGTGGGAAGAAGATACGAAGATTGATTCTGATCAATTGGCTCATGAATCTTTGAAAATTCCATTATTACAAGGAAAATACTTCAATTTTTACTGTAAAGAAAGAGCTTTTTTATTGAGAAGCAATACGAAGCTTAAACAATTAAAAATGTGGAAGAAAGAGTATTTTCTCGGGATCATTCCAATGGAAGAGTTGGCTGAAAAGGGTATTCCGGCCTTTCCTAGAGCGATTTTAAAAATAGACATACCCGATTACATTGAAGTTGACGATGAAGTCATTGAGGAAATTGAGAAGGTAGCAATTTTTCAAACGAAAGTAGATTTTCTGAAATTATGTGTAGATAGTCTCAATGCAAGACATTGGCTAATTAAAGGCGCGATTGATTTTCTGAAATTTAAACATGGGATATTATGAGTGAAAACTTAACTAAAAAACAAGATTGGTATTATTACTATGTCGCCAGTCCATATACACATCCTGATGCCGAAGTCAAAAAGTCCAGATATGAGCTTGCCGTCAAAGCGGCCAAG
>JANYCR010000149.1 GCA_025360185.1 Leptospiraceae bacterium
CTAATCGGAGTCAATAACCGTAGTCGCGGCGAAGGCGTGTTACTCGTTGAAATCAAAGGTGGGCATCTACTGAGAAGTGATGACACGATTGAAAAATTAAACGCAGAGCATAAAGTTTACGGTAAACCTTTACTGCTTACTCAAAACGATGACGGGCAATTCTTTATTGTGCGCTACATCGAATCCACGAATCAAGTCGAAAAAGACCAAGTGTTTCGAGTGGAAAATATGGCACAGTATTGAAATATCGCAATCACTCAGTGACCGGACTTTATTTACGGGTAATAATGATTCTTCGCTAAACAAGAATGGCAACCAAGAACAAAATCATCCCAATCACAGGAATCATAAAAACTTGCACTGAGTAGCAAAGCGTATCGAATGTGTCACAGTTCAGACAGTGTTTATATGAAGAATCGAATATTCACAAAAATACGATTTTTTTTCCAAATTTCTAAAAAAAACACCGCCGATAATGTTTTATTTAGTATGTTTCATGTATTATGATTACTATTACAAACAAAACCACCCAAATGTTCTTAGAAGCAGTCCGAAAATCACGAAACCCTAACTTAGTCCCAAAGCATGGAATCGATAAACTAGGAAGACCGTATACTCGATTTGTGAATCCTAACAATTCGGAGGAAAGCTATTCAGAGAAGGAATTTCTGACTTATACCGGCGAATTTTCCTTTAAGTATAAAACTTTAATCCAGAGACGATGTATCAAATTATTAAACCACCAATTGGATGATAAAGACTTCTTTAAAATTTCATGTGCCTATTTTAAACATGATTTAAAAATTTCAACCGATGGTCGGAGTATTGCGCTCCAATTAGAAGATAAGAAAACAAAAAATATTATAGCAAGACGGGAAATTAAGAAAGACAAAAACGGGCAAACCTATATCAATAACATGTTTCTCGACATCGAAAATGATAGCTACCTTGGAATAAAAAATACTGGACTGGGGACTCATTTAGTTAGAAAACAAATAGAGACATTGATAAATATTCCAGAGGTAAAGTATATTGAAATAAATGCAGCGGGGTATGGAAAGGAGCATGTAAAAGGGAAAAACTCTGTTTTCAATGGTTACTATATATGGCCTTGTATGGGTTTCAACTATCGATTTAACTCTGCTGAAATTGATTATCTAAAAGTAGGATTAAGAAGAGAGGGGCTAATGGAAAAAGTCTCTCCAATGTATAAGGAAAGAGGCTATTTAGAAGTAATTGATTTTGTGACTGATAAAACACTAAAGCAGTTTTGGAAAGCATATGGATTTGAATTAGATGGAGCTAGATTTTCTTTAAATAAAGAAAAAGACTCCTTTCGTGTATTTCAAAACTTTATAAAAGAAAAAGAACAAGATTCTAGTAAAATATTTAAAACAAAAGGAGCTATAATTTCTATGAAAAGAAAAAAAACTGCAGATGAAGAATATGAAGAAATGATGAACCTACCTCATACAAAGACTAAGCAAGAATTTAAAGAAAGAGAAGCTTTCCGAGAAATTCTTAGGCAGAAAGGACAAAGCACAGAAATCATAGAGGAAATTATAATTACCCCCGCCGATGGAATCTTTTGGGAGAAAATAGGAAAGGACATTGATCCTGATAGACGCGATGCCTGGTCGAAGAAGAAAAAGAAGAAGTAAATTCTCTTTACCTCATAGGTGCAAATAACCACAATTAACCTTTTACTATGCTTGCCCCATTTTTTGGACGACTTTTTGAATAAAATAAGGTGATAAAAAATAGCCGATCCTATTTGCATGCGACTAGCATGAGACGAATAAGAAAATAGGATGCGGCGTTCAGAACGAGAGTTGTGTTAGCGGTGATAGCAGAGGCGAAGAATGAACGAACTACTTGCGGAAATTTCCAGAGAATACAAAGTTCATCCGAAAATGATAATAAAATCAATACTCGCCGTGCCTCTCTGCCTCCGTGGCAATCCATTTTACAGTTAAACTCCTACCTTTTTTTTAGCTGACAATATCCTTACGCCTAAAAGAGTATTATTCTAGGCGCGAATTCGCGCTCTTTTATCTTAAATCAGGAATGTATTATGAAAATTCACGAATACCAGGCAAAAGAAGTATTACGCAGACACAAAGTCAGCGTTCCATCCGGCATTGTAATTGACAAAAAAGAAGACGGTGCAAAAGCATTTGATGAATTATCAAAGCTCTCTCCCGTTGTTGTCGTTAAAGCACAAATCCACGCAGGCGGGCGCGGTAAAGGCGGCGGTGTAAAAGTTACCAAGACCAAAGACGATGCGTTAGCCGCTATCGACAAAATCTTAGGCATGCAACTCATTACCCACCAAACCGGACCGGAAGGAAAAAAAGTTCTCAAAGTCTATTTAGAACAAGGAATTGATATTGATAAAGAATTTTATCTAAGCCTACTCCTTGACAGATCTGCAAAAAAAACCATCGTAATGGCTTCGCGTGAAGGTGGAATGGATATTGAAGAAGTTGCCGAAAAGCATCCTGAAAAAATTACTAAAATTGCAATTGATACCGGTGTTGGGCTTCAACCTAATCAGGCGCGCGAAATAGCGTTTAGCCTCGGACTATCTGGTGATGCAGTAAAATCCGCAGTTCCTTTTTTCATTGCTTTATATGATGCGTATATGAAAGAAGATTGCTCTCTACTAGAGATAAACCCTCTTATCCTCACAAAACAAAACCAAATCATCGCTGGCGATTGTAAAATGACTTTCGATGACAACGCAGAATTTCGTCACGCAGACAATAAAGCATTTCACGATAAAACGGAAGAAGATCCATTAGAATTACAAGCAGCTGAGTTTAACCTCAATTATGTGAAGCTAGATGGAAATATCGGCTGTATGGTAAATGGTGCAGGGCTCGCGATGGCGACTATGGACATCATTAAACTTGCAGGGGCGGAGCCGGCTAACTTCCTAGATGTAGGCGGTGGAGCGAATGTAGTTACTGTTACCAATGGTTTTAAAATCATATTAGGAGATCCTAATGTAAAGGCGATCTTCGTAAATATCTTCGGTGGTATTGTAAGATGTGACCGTGTTGCTCAGGGTATTGTAGAAGCTGCTAAAGCAGTTAATATCAAAGTGCCGCTAATGGTTCGTTTAAAAGGAACCAATGCAGAAGAAGGTAAGAAGATTCTCGCAGATAGCGGTTTAACGATCGTAGTCGCAGATGAATTACTCGATGCAGCCGAAAAAATTCCAAAACTATTAGGGAAATAATTACAAGGAAATAAAAATGTCAGTTTTAATAGATAAAAATACTAAAATCGTAGTACAAGGGATTACAGGAAAAGAAGGCTCTTTTCACACATCCCAAATGATCGAATACAATACCCCGTTTGGTTCTAAAGTAGTAGCAGGCGTTACTCCCGGAAAAGGCGGAACTAAAAGTGAGCATGGAGTTCCTGTTTTTAATACTTTAAAAGAAACCATCAAAAACGAAGGGGCTAATGTAAGTGTAATCTTTGTTCCCCCTGCTTTTGCTGCCGATGCAATTTTAGAAGGAATCTTTGCAGAGATACCTCTTATTATCTGTATCACAGAAGGAATTCCAGTTCATGATATGACTAGGGTATATAACGTCCTCAAAGGATCTAAGACTCGCCTGGTTGGTCCAAATTGCCCAGGTGTTATCAGCCCCGGCAAGTGCAAAATCGGTATTATGCCCGGCTTTATCCACAAAGAGGGGCGAATCGGTGTTGTCTCCAAGTCAGGAACATTGACCTACGAAGCTGTTGGGCAGTTGACAAACGTAGGACTTGGTCAATCTACTTGTATCGGAATCGGTGGAGACCCAATCATTGGAACCAGTCATATCGACGCTCTTGCTCTATTAAATGCTGATCCTGATACAGACGGAATTATCATGATCGGAGAAATCGGCGGAACTGCCGAGGAAGAAGCAGCAGCTTATGTTAAGGCTAATATTAAGAAGCCGGTAGTCGGTTTCATCGCAGGTCAAACTGCACCTCCTGGAAAACGAATGGGTCACGCCGGTGCGATTATAAGCGGTGGAATGGGAACTGCTAAATCAAAAATGGATGCAATGAAAAATGCTGGAATTCATGTTTGTGTATCCCCAGCAGACATGGGATCAACCATGAAAAAAGTTTTAGGGAAGTGACTTCTTAGTCAAATGACCTCTCACTACCTAACCCCGATTTTGCATTTCTTGCCAGATTCTATGCGACCAAGTCCCCTTCCCTTGGAGGGAAGGGGCTACTTGTCCGAATCCGACAAGACGAGAAGATGTGGGGTTAGGTAAGGAGAGGTAAGGAGAATTATGAATTTTAGAATTTTATTTTTAAGTATTGGACTAGTAACAGCGGTTACTACTGCTTATGCAGAAAAAACTATTGCGGAAGAAACTCAGAAGATAGCTGAGGATAATGCCAAACCGGTTACTAGCGAAGAAAAACCAAAAAAAGTTTTGAAACTTACGCTCAAAGAAACTGTGCAGCGATCTGTTGAGTTCAATCCTGCAATCCGAAATGCAAAATATGAATTGGTAAAGTATGATTCTGGATTTATGAAATCTGAGTCCAAGTATTCCTGGAGACTTGTGGGTGGAGCGGATATCGTAGAAAGTAAGCTTCCTTACAATCAAGCGAACCTTTTATCTGGAACTAAAACCCAAACAAATAGATACAATATGGGTGTTGAAAAAATATTTAACACAGGAACTTACTTCAAAATTGATGCTAGCACGCAACGCTTTGATAATAACGCTTTCGAAGATCCTTTAAAGAGCCCGAGCGGATTCCGAGGATTAGCCATTCCTCCTCTTTACACAGGTGCCATTACTGCAACTATTTCGCAAGACTTACTTAAAAATACATTTGGTATGCAAGATAGAAATAATCAAAAAATTCTAAAAAATCAATCTGAAATCACAAAAGAAGAATTATCTCTAAGGCTTTCAAATACCATTGTGGCAGCGCTTGTGGATTACTGGAATTATTCGGTATCTGATTCATCGACAGCTACGTTCGAACAACTTTTAAAGAATACGAAAAATATCCGCGATTTGACAAAACAAAAAACCGGTCTCGGACTTGCGGAAAATTTTGAAATAAACCAGTGGAATGCACTCTATACACAAACGGAAAACCAATTAGAGAGAGCTAAGCTAGAGCGTGATGAGAACAAGCGCAAACTCATTCGTAACCTAAACCTGACTTCTGATTCAGAAATCGGCAATATCACTGATTTGGAAACAGAACTTCCTTCAGGGTTAGATTTTGAAAAAGATTTGGAATACAGCTATAAAAACCGAGGTGACTGGAAAAGCATGAAGCTCAGAAAAGAAATTGCAGCTCTTTCCATCAAAAACGCAAATGACAATGCGCTTCCTTCTTTAAAGGTAAATGGCTCTTATGCGTACCAAGGACAAAATCTAGTTTCGCCTCAAGAAAATTTTTTAAATGGCACGAACGGAATTCCTTCTCTAAAATACCATAATTTAAACGCAGGTGCAAGATTAACCTATCCAATCGCAGACACAGGTGTAAAGGCAGAAATACGGGATGCTCATATTCTACAGCGACAAGTTTCTATCATGGAAGACGACCTCAAAAAAGAAATAGCCGATGAAGTAAGAGCTCGCGTGGATGCAGTAATAATCGGTCACAGGATTTTACAAAACGCAATAAAAACTCGTAAAGAATCCGAAAGCTATTACAACGGGCTACTCGGTAGTTTCCGCCAGGGTAGATTTACAGCTGTTGCGGTAAAAAATGCACTCGATACACTTGTCCAAAATGAATTGCAAGAAACACAGGCAAAAATTAATTTTAATATTAACATTCTGCGTTACGAAGTCGCGAAAAATTCTCTCTTAAAAAAATTCGACATTGACGTAGATAAAATTATCCCGGATGAATTTTAATTTTTTTGGAACCTGAGCTTGGAATAAATAAGTTCTAAGCTTTGCAATTCAATACAGGAAGGAAAATGAATCTTTATTACGAGTTGCCTTTAGCTAGTAGTGGTATATACTAATAATTCGTAAATTAAGATTTGCTTTACGTAAATCCATCAAATATTAGGTTTAGCTTATCCTATGAATGATTCTGAATTAAAAGAAATCAGGGCGGCAAGACCTACAAATATAGCAAGAATTGCCTGCGCTTTAATTTTTCTTATCATATACTATAGTCATCGCTATGAAATTTTACTCATCTCTGCCCTTTTACAATTATTCCTCTCATTTTTTTGGTTCTGGTTAGTTGAAAAAAAATTTAAGATTTACAAGGGTTATCCGTCCCTTTGGTATCTACCTGCTTCAATTGATATATATTTTCTTACTCTTTGCGTATATATAACCGGGATATCATTTTCGCCAGTTACTTTGGGTTACGTATTATTAGCCTGCATGAGTTCCATTGACTTAATTCGGTACCGCGGTCTCTTTACAACTTTTGGCTGCTCTTTATCCTATATTTTAATTTTATCATTAGTAAAACTAAAAATCATTCCTTTTGTAAATATTGTAAATAATTTGCAAATGGAAATAACCCTTTTTTCAGGAATCCTGTCAACAGTTCTCCTCATAATTGCATGCACCACAGCTAACAGTGTAATATACCAGATTTACTTTCAACTCAACGAGAAAAACAATGAACTCAGTTCTTCTTTTGATAAAATTAACTTATTAAAATTACAGCAAGATGCTGATTATGCGTTAACCGCAAGACTTATGGAACCGTTTGGTGGAAGTCTGGTAAAAAGCAAGCTAGTAAAAATAGAATTTTTCCTGGCTCAAAAAAAATCCTTCTTTTTCAAAAATCAAACTCTTGAGATTGGAGGAGACATTGTAATCGCCGACGAATTGTATTTTAATGAGAGTAAGTATATTTTATTCATCAATGGAGATGCGATGGGCAAATCCATGCAAGGGGCCTGCGGAGCACTCGTGCTTGGTGTACTCTGTAAATCAATTATTGCAAATACACAAAATCGAGCAAAGGATAATAACATTAACCCGCAAGAATGGCTAGCAAACTCTATCCGTGAAATGCATCGAATTTTTGAGTCTTTCGAAGGCTCAATGTTAGCCTCTGTCTTTTTCGGAATCCTAGAAGAAAATACTGGCAACCTCTACCATATCAATACAGAACATCCGGAGGCAATTTTATATCGTGATGGCACGGCTAATTTTCTAAAAGATTCTCTGGCATATAGAAAAATAGGAACCCTCGGAATCCAACCCGAATTTTTACATGTGGAATACACTCAATTAGTCGCAGGAGATGTATTGTTTATCGGATCAGATGGAAAAGATGATATCATCCTAAATTCAAATCTGACGCGAACTATAAACCATGATGAATTTCTATTTCCGAGAGCTGTTCAAAACAAGAAAGGAAATCTGAAAGATATTGTAAACGAATTAAAAACATTTGGCGACTTTAGTGATGACTTGAGCATTCTAAAAATCAGTTACCATGGTATTCCGGATAACTAGCCTGAGAGCGGTTTGCAAATTCAAATTGATTCTTTACAATAAAAAATCCCTTTTTCTCTAAAAAGGATTTTACATATTGGTATTCACCTTAAACAGTTAAAAATAGAGTTTGGTTTTCACATATCAACCGATATTTGACTTGAACTCACGGATTTTTACTACAAACTTAAGGGAGTATAGGAAATGAACTCTACTAAGAGTTATATAAACACTTCAGTCGGAAAGAAAGTGATCATGGCTATTACAGGTCTTGCACTTTACGGATTTGTAATTATGCATATGCTCGGAAACCTACAAATCTTTGCAGGTCCCGAAAAATTAAATGCATACGGACAATTTTTACAAAGCCTCGGAGGACTTCTCTGGGCTGCACGATTCGGACTATTAGCAGCTGTCGGCTTACATATATTTGTCGCTGTAAAGCTCACCCTGGAAAACCAGGCAGCTCGCCCGATTCCATATTATAGCCAACATACAAACGTGGCATCTTATGCATCTAGAACAATGAAGTATTCAGGCTTAATTGTATTTGCCTTTATCGTCTATCATCTGCTTCATTTTACATTTGGGGTTACTGATCCATCCGCGCACGCACTGAAAGACAGTATGGGACGTCACGATATTTACGGAATGGTAATTGCTGGGTTTTCGAATCCAATCGTTTCCGCTTCTTACATATTTGCAATGGGGCTACTCTGTCTTCACCTCAGTCATGGTTTTTTTAGCCTGTTTCAATCGCTCGGGATTAATCAACCTGAGTATGACGCAAAATTAAAACTAGCCGCTAATGTATTTGCTCTTGGAATTTTCCTCGGAAATTCTTCCATGCCAGTAGCTGTATTATTAAAAATTGTAGCCTAATAAGGAGTATCCAATGGCATTAAATTCAAAAATTCCTTCCGGTCCTTTAGAAAATAAATGGGAAAAGCACAAGTTCGAAATGAAACTTGTAAATCCCGCAAATAAAAGAAAATATGATGT
Organism: Leptospiraceae bacterium; assembly: GCA_025360185.1. Taxonomy (GTDB): domain Bacteria; phylum Spirochaetota; class Leptospiria; order Leptospirales; family Leptospiraceae; genus UBA2033. The sequence goes on from JANYCR010000149.1 coordinate 8,472, forward strand.
AATCGTAGTAGGCTCCGGTCTTGCCGGTGGCTCTGCGGCTGCTACTCTTGCTGAGTTAGGTTATAACGTTAGTTGTTTTTGCTACCAGGATAGTCCCCGCCGCGCTCATAGTATTGCCGCTCAAGGCGGTATCAACGCGGCTAAGAATTACCAGAACGATGGCGATAGTGTTCATAGACTTTTTTATGATACCATCAAAGGTGGAGACTTTCGCGCAAGAGAAGCAAACGTTCACAGGCTAGCAGAGATTAGCCGCAATATCATTGACCAGTGCGTTGCGCAGGGCGTTCCATTTGCCCGTGAATACGGCGGACATTTATCCAACCGATCATTTGGCGGATCGCAAGTTTCCCGCACATTCTACGCAAAAGGGCAAACAGGGCAACAACTACTTTTAGGCGCATACTCAGCATTATCCCGTCAAATTGGACTTGGGACTGTCAAGATGTATAATAGAACCGAAATGCTGGATGTTGTTTTAGTAAATGGTCATGCAAAAGGTATCATTGTACGTGATATGGTGACTGGAAAAATTTCTTCCCATTCAGCTGACGCTGTTGTATTGGCTACTGGCGGATACGGAAATGTATTCTATCTTTCTACTAACGCAATGGGATGTAACGTAACAGCGACTTACCGCGCTCATAAAAAAGGAGCGTTATTCGCTAATCCTTGTTATACACAAATTCACCCAACTTGTATTCCTGTA
>JANYCR010000166.1 GCA_025360185.1 Leptospiraceae bacterium
GTCAACAAAGCGCACAGCAACGAGGGGAAAAAAGTAAAACTCCTATCCTTGACGAATTTGCCAGAGACTTAACACAATTAGCCCGTGACAAAAAACTCGATCCAGTAATCGGAAGAGCTAAAGAGATTGAGCGGGTAATCCAGATACTATCTCGAAAAACAAAAAACAATCCTGTTCTCATCGGTGAGTCTGGAGTTGGCAAGACTGCAATCGTTGAGGGATTAGCCATTGCAATCATCGATAAAACAGTCCCAGAGCTACTTTACGAAAAACGCGTATTATCCCTTGACCTTGCGGGATTAATTGCTGGTACCAAGTATCGTGGAGAATTTGAAGAGCGCTTGAAGAAAATTATGAAAGAGATTACCTCTTCTACGAGCATTATCATTTTCATTGATGAGTTACATACTCTGATTGGTGCAGGTGCCGCAGAGGGAGCAGTAGATGCGGCGAATATACTTAAACCCGCACTTGCCCGTGGGGAATTACAATGCATTGGCGCAACAACGAACACTGAATACCGCAAATACATTGAAAAAGACTCTGCGCTAGAAAGACGTTTCCAAACTGTAAAAGTCGCTGAGCCATCAGTAGAAGATGCGATTAAAATTCTAGACGGACTTAAAAAAGCATACGAATCTCACCACAAAGTTCGCTATACTTCAAAGGCACTCGAGCAAGCAGTAAAACTTTCTCATCGCTATATCAATGACAGATATCTCCCGGATAAGGCTATTGATATCATTGATGAAGCTGGATCTAAAGCTCGTCTTGCAAATTGTGGTAGACCAGATAGCATCAAGGAAGCAGAGGAAGAAATACGATTACTATCCGTTAAGAAGGAAGAGCTCGTTCGCTCGCAGGAATACGAAAAAGCAGCAGGCATTCGAGATGAGGTGAATCGCAAGAAACTTGTAGTAGAAGATATGGTTCGTGCTTGGCAAGAGCGTCTCGAAACTCAAGCAGTTACGATTGATGAAGAGCAGATACTCGCTGTTGTCTCCATCTGGACAGGAATTCCGTTAGAAAAAATGGAAGAGTCCGAAAACGAAAAATTAGTCAATATGGATAAGACACTGCGAGAAAGAGTGGTTGGTCAAGATAATGCTATTGAAACAATTGCTAGGGCAGTTCGTCGTTCTAGAACAGGTTTCAAAAATGAAAAACGTCCGACTGGTTCTTTTATTTTCCTCGGACCTACTGGTGTAGGTAAAACAGAATTAGCGAAAGCACTTGCAACATTTTTATTCGGAAAAGAAGATCATATCCTAAGAATCGATATGTCTGAATACATGGAGCCACATGCCGTATCAAGACTCATTGGTGCTCCTCCTGGTTATGTTGGTTATGATGATGGTGGGCAGCTAACTGAGTTTGTCCGCCGTAAACCCTATTCGGTAATTCTTTTAGATGAAATTGAAAAGGCTCACCATGACTTGTTTAATATATTACTTCAGATCATGGAAGAAGGAAATTTGACGGATACAAAAGGAAGAAAAGTAAACTTCCGTGATACGATCCTCATCATGACTTCTAACATTGGCGCGAAGGAAATCCAAAAAGGTGGTCGTGTTGGCTTTGAAGACCATGATGGCGACAAAGACAAAGCAAAATCAGAATTAGCCCGTGATGAACTAAAAAAATACTTCAACCCTGAATTTTTAAATCGTGTGGATGAGGTCATATACTTCCAACCACTCAAAAAAGAGGAAATAGTTAAAATTGTTAGCATCATGCTAAAAGATTTTAACGATAGACTTTTAGAGCGTAAAATCATGATCACAATGACGCAAGATGCAAAAGAATACATGGCAGAAATCGGTTATGATTCAGCATTTGGAGCAAGACCATTGAGAAGAATTTTCCAAAAAGAACTCGAAGATTATATGGCAACCCAGCTCCTAACCGGTGCTTACAAAATGCCTACGATCATCAAAGTCGATGCTAAAGAGAAAAAGTTTACATTTGACGAGCAGCCTTGGGAAGACTATGGTCTCGAAGTTATTGAATCAAATAATCCAGACTCAAAAGAAGTAGTCAGGGCAACTTGATTAACTTTCTCATTCCAGTCTTGATAGTGATGACCTACTTTTTGGTTCGTAAGCTACAATTCGAGTGGAGAAAGACTCGAATTGTAGCCTCTATCGAAAAGATTAGCCTCGGTGTAATTCAGCCGGATATAATATTACCCGAGGTTTCTATTCGCTATAAATACTATTATGGGGAAGGAGTTTATTTCGGAACCGGGTATCTTCTACTCCAAGATTTTTTGTTTCCTTATGACTATAAAGCGGGCTTTACACAAGAAGGAGTTCCCTATATTACAGTGGGAGAAAAAAGTTTTCTAACAGAGGAGCATATTGAAACTTTTTTAATGAATCAGTTTGAGCTAGTTTCTGTTTTTATTGATCCCGTTGAGCCTTTCCAATCCGAGCTAGAGACTATATTTACTGAAACCATTGGAGTAGAAGAACTTAAATAAAAAAAGCATTCCCTATTTTCCCAAAGTGCAAAACATGTCACAAAAGGCATACAATCCCATGAAATCATTTTTAATACTAATATTATTTACCTTATCCTCTTTACAATCCCAAGAAATGAATTATGAAAAAGCTCTAGCTGAATACAAGGCTGCAGCTTATCAAGAATCTCTCCAGACAATTCGTGAAATATTTAAAGTGGAAAAACCAAGATACGAATTACATTACTTAGCCGCTTTCAATTATTGGAACCTCAAAGAATGGAAAGCGGCTGTTAATCACTTCCAAGCCGCAATCAAGTTTAAACCGGAAGATACGAATGCATATATTGACATCATTAAATTATATTCATCAGCGCAACTTTATAAACCAGCCTTAGAATTATGCGAAGATGCAATCAGACGATTTCCACAGGAGCCTAGATTCAAATTCCAACAAGTAGCTCTTTTATTAAAGTATGGACGCATTGACGTATCGCTAGAAATTATCGAAAAGCTAAAGCTTACACTTCCTGAGGATTACAGGCCATTAGCCCTAGAGTCAAATATTTATTATATGAAACGAGATTTTGAAAAAGCGGAGATCAGCTTGAAATGGGCATCTGCTCTTGCTCCCAATAATGCAAATCTCAAAAACAATCTCGCCTTAATCTACGAACAAATGGCACTGATTAGTCTAAAAGCTAACGATAAAGAGAAAGCAAAAATCAATTTAGAACTTGCGAAAGCTCAAATTGATTCAGCAGTCAGCTCATCGCAAAATTCAATCTACATAGAAAATCAAAAAAGAATTACAAATTCCTTTACAGGTCTCTAATGAATACCGTTAGCTTTCATACATTAGGTTGTAGGCTGAACATATTTGAGACGGACGGCTTGGCTAATACATTCACTAAACTTGGAATCAAGACTGTAAATGAGTCTGATAGACCGGAAATCGTTGTAATCAATACATGCACCGTTACAAACCGTGCCGATTCAAAGAATAGAAACGTTATACGAAACGCTATCAAAAATAACCCAGGTTCACAGATTTGGGTTACTGGCTGTTATGCAGAAACAGACAAGGAAATCATAGAAAAGATTCCAGGCGTTACAGGCGTTGTGGGTAATACCGATAAATCAAAACTTCCCTATATGATTCTAGAAAAAAAGGGAGAAATTTTAGAATCTACTATTTCATTAGATAGATTTTCTTATTCGGATGTATTACCTCAAAATCATACCCGAGCCTATTTAAAAATACAAGACGGTTGTAACCGCGTTTGCTCTTATTGTAAAATCCCACAGGCGCGTGGTAAAGGAGTAAGCCGAAAAACAAAAGATGTTCTAGATCAGGTAAAATTTCTACAAGACAACGGTGTGGGTGAAATCATTTTAACCGGTGTTAATCTCGGTTGGTTTAGAGATGAGTCAAATACGAAAAATTTTAACCAACTTTTGCGCCGCATACTGGATACTCTTGAGTATTCGCGGCTACGTCTTTCTTCTATTGAGCCGTCCGATGTAGGACATGAACTCGCAGAGATTACACTTCATCCTAGATTTTGTAATTATCTACATGTTCCCTTACAAAGTGGAAGTAGCAAAATTTTGAAGCTAATGAAACGTAGCTACACTGCTGAAACATTTTACAAAAGAATAGCAATGGTAAAAGAAAAAAATCCGAACATATTTATCGGAACTGACATCATCACTGGATTTCCAGGTGAAACAGAATTAGAATTTCAAGAATCAATGAAACTAGCTCGAGGTTTAGAAATAGCAAAAATTCATGCATTCCCATTTTCCAGTAGAAAAGGAACGTCAGCCGAAACACTTAAGGACGATATACCTAAAGAGGAAAAAAAAGAAAGAGTCAGACTTCTAAACGAACTATCACGCGAACAATATAAAAATTTCGGAACAAGTAAATTCGGTAAAGTTAGAGAAGCTATTCTGGAAAACGATGGGACATGCATGACCGATGACTATTTAAAGGTGCGATTCGATAGCGATATAAAACGATTTGTCGTTGGGCAATTTTTAAATGTAAGACTTGACTCTTACCACGAACCAAACTCTGAATTAAAAGAAGGGCATTTTTTAGGATGCGTTTTTTAAGGTGAGACTTAAGTCACATATAGGAGTAAAAAATGAGAAATGTAAATTATAAAAAAATGGATTGTTCAGAATGCATGCAAGGTGCTGGACTTGATTTTGAATTTACAATGGCTTACCAACCTATTTTTGATATTCAAAATAAGAAAGTGTTTGCTCACGAGGCTTTAGTCAGAGGAACTAACAACGAGTCTGCGTTCTCGATACTATCTAAGATTAATGACGAAAACCGATATCGCTTTGATCAAGCTTGTCGCGTAAAAGCTATCGAACTAGCTTCACGGCTAAAAATGAATAGCCTCTTAAGTATTAATTTTTTACCAAATGCTATTTACAATCCGGAAACCTGCATTCGAACTACATTAGAAGCTTCGCAGAAATACAATTTCGGAATAGATAAAATCATACTCGAAGTAACAGAGGGTGAAAAGGTAGATGATCACGACCACTTACTTTCTATCATAAAAGAATACAAAAGACAAGGAATTAAAACAGCTATCGATGATTTCGGTGCCGGCTATTCGGGATTAAACCTACTTTCTGAATTTCAACCTGATTATATTAAAATAGATATGGCTTTAGTGCGAGGAATCGACACAGATAGAATTAGAAGAAGTATCATTAAGGGGATAATGCTTGTTTGTCAAGAAATTGAAATTGAAGTTATCGCTGAAGGAATTGAAACGGAAGACGAATTCAAAACATTACGTGACCTAGGAATTACCTATATCCAAGGGTATTATTTCTGTAAGCCGGTCTTCGAGGGGCTTGGTAGTTATACCTTTTAAAAATATCTGCCACAGAGGCACTGAGTCTCAGAGGATGTTAATCACTCTCTGTGGCAATCTTTATCATCTTACCAAGTTCAAATCCTTGCGGGTGAATGTTAA
>JANYCR010000174.1 GCA_025360185.1 Leptospiraceae bacterium
AATTGATTTGCCCAAATCGGATAACGTCCATTTAACGCTTTTGTAAGCGCAAACCAAGGAATCGTTATATTTGCAGATTCTAAATCAGAAGCGCAAAATCCGTATTTGTCAGGAGCTCCGTTTAAACATCGTGTTTGATTTAGATTGATAAAAGCATTGTCTAGTCTAAACCATATTCTATCAGCTTTTTGCGACATGCGCTCATAATTATCTTGTTTGATTCTGACAGGTGTATTATCGTCATAAAACCCAACGTATTCACCCGTAACCTCTCCGCATTTTCTTTTCAATGTAAAATGTCTTTCTTTATTCTTGAGAGGAAACCCACTAACAATTTTATCATAATCTTCTTTTCTTTTTGCATGACTCTAATCGTATCTAGGCTGCTGAAAATATTCATTTTTATTTATATGTTTTAATTTAGGTAAAGACTCTCGAATATCTCCTCTAGAGTTATCAAATAAAACTTTCTTTGAACTCTTCAATATTTTTAAAACTTTTTTATCCAATTCATCAAAGGGGATATTCCAGTTTATGTTCAAGGCTTCCGACTTCAATTCAGTATAATCATTTAACTTGATTGTATTTTTATTTCCTTTAGTCGTATAATTATAACTCCATATAGTAAAGGAAATCGGAAATCTACCACTTAGTTTAAAAAATTCATAGCTTGTTACAATGAAACCATTTTCATATTTGAAATATTTATCAAATTTTTCTCGAAATTCTTGATAGGTAGGTCTAGGAATTAACCACGATGTAGGAGTAAAAATTAAGATCATCGGTTTTAAATCAGGATTTTTGGCGATTTGAGTTTCCGATAAATTAATAATTTGCGCTAGGAATGCAAGGTAACGCTCCTTAGCCGCATCTTCTCCAGTAAAGTCTATGATAGTTGGATGGGTTATATACTCAGCTTCCTTTCCAATTCTTTTTTCTTCATTCTCATCTGTATTTTTGTATGGTGGATTTAATAAATAGGCAATTGGTTTATCTAGTTTGAGATTTTTTTCGTGTAGTACTTTTTCGATTTCAGCTAGGTATTCTAAGGCTGATTTATCTATAAAATTTAAACCTCGATTCTCAGTTGTCTTGGGGATAATGGTAAATCCACTTTCTATATGCATTTCATCTTGTTTCATTCGCCTTTCAATTGTTTTTAATAAATCAGGTTGTAATTCGGAAACAATTTTATGTTTTAAATGATTCTTTCTCCAAGAAGTAACTAAGTTTCCTGAGCCGCCGGCAGGATCGAACACGATGTATTTTTCTGCTAATTTTTTTTCCTGGTAGTAATGCACGAACCAAAGTGCAAACTTACTCAAATTAATATCTGTAAAAAATATTCCATGTTGCTTCACATACTCGGGGTCTACTGCGGATAATACCTCATCGAATCTAGAAAAATAATAATCAATACTTATCCCAGCTTCCTCATTCGTAAAAATATAATGACTCTCTATAAACTTAATAAATTCTTTATGAAAACGAGGATTGATTTCTACTTCTTCACTTCTTTGTTTTCCATTTCGCCCAATCACTTCTAAGTAGTTCGGCTTACTCTGTTTAGCCTCTGGAATAGTACTTGTAATATCCCAATAAGATATGACTGCATAAAAACAATGAACAGCATCCATCGGTGTTTCGAAAAACTTTTTAAGTAAGTCAATTTTATTTATAAAATTTTGCGGATTGATTTGTTGTCTTACAGAATCTAAATTTTGTAATTTATCCACGAACTCAGAGAGATATACATTGATATAAAGTTCATTTTGTTCGAAGTTATCTTTGTCTAAAACAAAAAAAGATTTAGCAAGAATTTCCTTTTTCTTCCCATTGTTTACCGACTTAGAATTTTTAACTCCAATTTCGCTTGCGGGTTTTGAAGCTTCAGCTTTTTTATAAAGGTCAATCGCAAAATCTGGAATTTGATTTAGTTTCCATAGCCCTATGAAATTATGAGAGATTACGCAAACGCTTGAGAAATTTAAACTCTTCTTTTGATAATGCAGTGCTTGAAAAAATCCAGAACACCAATCGTCATGATTTGTTTTTAGCTCTACTATAATACGTCCTTCAATATAAATATCCGCACCACTTGCCTCCGATTCTTTTTTGAACGTATCTTTAGAAAATATTTTTTTAAATAAAGGGAATATTAAATGGTCGTTAGCTTTTTCGGAAGCTTCGCTTTTTACATATTTTAGTAAATCAGAAATTTCTTTATTCAAACGATAACCTCTTTATTCAATGAGAAAATACTGGAATTAAAAAACCAGTGAAATTTTA
>JANYCR010000209.1 GCA_025360185.1 Leptospiraceae bacterium
GCCTGTTCATCGTTACCCGGATAAGCAGAATGAAAGATTATTCTTAAGTTTGGGTTACTTGCTTTTAGCAATGAAAAAGTCTCTATTCCATTTTTGTAAGCCATTTTTATATCGAGTAAGACAACTTGAATTTCGGGAATCATTTTTTGAATAGTTTCTTCATACGAATGATAGACTATTAATTCATAATTCTTACTAAGTATAACGCTTAACGCATCAATCACATCTCGGTTATCATCAATGATAAGTAGAGACTTTTTTATGCGTTGTTCCTTTTCGAGATTTGGTATTGAGTCTAGTATTGTTTCTAATTGGTTAATCATAATTTACCTCCTTTTTCCAGCGGCAAGGTAATCGTAAACGTAGTTCCTTTTCCTAATTCTGATTTCACTTCTATATTTCCATCGTAGAGAGCTATGATTTTTTTGACTACTCCTAATCCTAGACCAGTGCCTGTGTCAGGTTTTGTTGAGAAAAAAGCGTCATAAATTCTATTTAGGTGTTCGGGAGAAATTCCGCTACCGTTGTCCGTTATTTCTCCTAGGAAGTTATTCTTTGTAACCCGGGTCTTAATTTCAAGTGTCCGCTCTTTATCGTTGCTTCTATTCTTATCGAGTAGCGCATCCTTCGCATTTAACAACAAATTTTTATACACTGATTCAAAATGTGCTTCCAAGCCTTGGAGATGACATACTTCTTTCGCTAAATCCACTATGACGGCAATCTTTTGTTTGCCCCATTCTTGTTTGTATTCGTTTATTAAATTTACGAGAATTTGGTTTAGATCAATTTGGTTCTTACTGGATTGTTCATTTCCTACTTTAGAATAGTTCATAATGAGTTGTGTAATGTTTAGTCCTTTGGAAACCGCCTTGTAAATCATATTCAGGCTATTATCCATTTGCTCCTCATTTTCAAAGATAGTCTTCATTGATTTAAGCGCCAAATTTAGAGTATCCTCCGAAACTTTGTCTTTAATTAAAAGATAAATCTCTTTGAGTTTACGGCTATTAATTAGATTGATACTTTCGAACGGTTCCGATCCGTCCTGACCTAATACATGTTGAATCACAAGCTTTGGACCGACTAACGCATTTCTCATTTCATGAGCGAAACCTCCGGCTAGTTGCTTTTCAGTTGTTTCTTTTTCTAATACTAGAATTTTTTTGTGTGCTTCTTCTAATTGACTCGTTCTCTCAGTAACTTTTTCTTCTAAGTTCGCATAGAGGCTGGCATTTTCTAGGGAAATAGCAGCTTGAGCGGATAATGCCTGTAATACTTCCAACCTATCCTTTGTGAAAACACCTGAAATAGAATTATTTTCCAGGTATAAAATTCCAGTAATTTTTCCATGGTGTAAGATTGCGGAACAGAGGATTGACTTAGGTTTTATTTCTACAATATAAGGATCGGAGATAAAGTTTCCTTCAATGTAAGCATTTTCTAGAACAACCGATTCGTTTGTCCTAGCCACATACTGGATGATAGAAATAGGTGCCAGATGTAGTCCTGTCTCTTTTGATTTAAGGGGACGCGATTCAAAAGATTGCGCATATTCTTTATTTGACGCACCTTCCGCTTCAATTCTCCATTCTCCCTTTTTTTCTTGTAATAGAAGTCCTGTCTCTGCTCCTGCATTTTCGATTACTACGTGCATCATTTTCTTTAGGAGCTGATCGATTACGATTTCTTGGGAAATTGCTTGTGATGCTTTCATTACTGAAACTAAGTCGAGGCTACTTGCATTTTCGTCTAAACTAGAAAGAGTAGTGTTTTGTGTTCCAATTCTATTTGTCTTTCCTCTTTTAGTTATGAGATGACCATATTTTTTTTCGAGCTGGCTTGTTTTTGCTCCTGCTCCCCAAAGTGCATAGAGATGATATGCTTTATTTAGAAGCATTTGGGCTAATTCCTCTTTGTCTCTACTTAGCCAGAAACGCGCATATAGCTCATTAGCCAGTGCTTCTTCTTGCAAAAATTCATTTTGCTTTGCAAGTTTTGCTGCCTTATCATAAAAATCTATCGCATGTAAATCTTCTCCTAAGACACGAGCCTTCTCTGCTTCTACAAGGTAGTATTTGTGAAGACAATTTGATGCACAATGGTCTGCCCAAGTTTTCATTTTCGTTTGGTTTGCGTTGACTTTGGTTAAGGTGGCGTCTTTTTCTTCAACGGTTTCGTGTGGATAATTGGCTATTTGCGTTAACGATTCATAAAAATGAAATAGAACACCATATAAGGTAGAAGGTACAGCAGCTATATATTGGGCTGTCATTTCCTTATTTTTGATCGCTAGTTCTTGCTCTTCTAAGAGATAACAAAGGATAAGTTTATGAAAATAGATAAAGCAGAGCGCAGTATTGTCATTAGCCTTTTGATGAATAGGAAACATTTCTTCTTCATTGTAAACATCTCCTATTAGTATCAAAGGGTTTTCTGTGCCGCCTGATAAATTCAACAGAACTTGGAGAAACATAGATATCTGTTTGAACGCTGTCTCTTGCTTTATATCCTCAATCGCTTTTCTGAACTTTACAGTTTCCTCAATAATTTCTGGTAATTTTTTTCCAGCAAAATAGGAATGAACATTATAGTACATCGCAGACCAACTACCAAATTCAAAATCACCAACAACCATACCCAACTGATATGCTTCTAAAAAAGGTTTAATCGTATTGCGTACCGGTTCTTTCCAATGCGTGACAAAAATAGTAACGTTATACACGGTATTTGGTTTATGTTCTTCATTATGTAAAGCGTCTATTAAATTTAGAGCTAGCTGCCCAAACTGGTATCCGGAATCAATATCGCCTACTATTCCGCACAGGATTAATCCGTAGCAAGCATAAGCAAGCGCAGAGGTAGATGTGTTTCCATGCTCTAGGGATAATTGAATCATTCTAAAAACTAAAAGAGGAAAAAGGCCCGGATTAGTCTGGAAGCAGGGCGAGAAGGTCAACTCCAGAATTCTCATTGCGGCAATTTTTTCCGGGTCTTCCATTACGGGTAATTTGAGCAAGTCGCTAATTTGATACTTGGATAGAGACTGCATTGTTTCTCCAAGTTCTTTTCCAATCTCTTCTTGGCTTGGATTTTCGGAAAGTTCTAATCCTAAAAGTCTTAAAACTTGCAAAGCGGTTTTCACAGCTTCTAATGAATTATGCATTGCGATGAATGAATGCATTTTTATTTCATAGACTTTTGCTTTGTCGATTAACTCAATGTTATGCGCTAGTATGATTGTGATTATTTTTTCCATACTTTCAAACTTACCGGAAAGATAAGCAGTTTCCGCAGCTTCTATATGAACTCTTAACGCGAAATTCAATTTATTTGCCCAGGCATTTTCTCCAAGCAAAGCAAGTGCATTCTTCGCATAATTATACGCAGGCTCATATGCTGCAGAGAGTTTTGCTTTTTTTGAAACGGATAAGTTTAATTCGATGAGTTTCTCTCTTTCGATTTCGTTGGTAATGAAATCCATTCCCATGTTCAAATGATTTACTATATCAAATAAGTTTTCCTCTTGCGTTTCTTTCGCAGATTTTTCTAAGAGCAGCCTCCCCACTTTAAGATGAACTTTTTTTCTTTCTCCTTCGGCTATTAGCGAATAGGCGGCTTGTTGTACACGGTCATGTAAAAAACGATAGGCAGGAATGATGGATTCGAATTCAGGCATATCGGAATTTTGCCCAATCAAATTATAAGTCTCGGTCATTGGTACAATGAGTCCCTCTTTGAGTGCATCCCATAAATCAACTGCTGTTTTTGAAAGTGACTTTTCATTTACTGTAGCAAGTGTTCTAAGGTCAAATTGGTTTCCTATACAAGCGGCTAATCGCAAAATATTCTGCGTAATCTCTGGCAACTTTTTGATTTTGTTTGCCATCAAATCGACTACGTTATCCGTTATCCCCCGTTTTTGAATTTCACTTACTTTCCATACCCATTTTAATTGTTTCGAATCGAACTTAATTAGGTTTTCTTGATACAGCATGGATAAAAATTGATTTAAGAAAAAAGGATTTCCCTGTGTTTTTTCGAAGCAGAGAGTTGCTAGGGAAATAGACTCTTCTTGCGAAACCAAAAGAGTGTCTGCTACCAATTGATAAATATGGTATAAATTTAGTGGTGAAAGAATAATCGTGTTAGCCGTTATTTTTTTGCTATCGATTTCTGCTAGAGTTGTAAGAAGTGGATGAGTTGGATCTACTTCATTGTCTCTGTACGCACCGATTATAAGAAGATTGCCAATTTCCGGATCGGTGATAATAAGTTCCAATAGTTGCAGGGAAGGAAGGTCCGCCCATTGCAAATCGTCTAGAAAAATCACAAGGGGATTATTGCTTGATGTGAATACCCGGACGAAATTTCGAAATACAAGATTGAAGCGGTTTCTCGATTCTTCCGGTGTTAGTGTACGGGCGATTAGTTGATCTCCAATAATTAATCCTACCTCCGGAATCACATCAACTATTACAGAAGAATTTTGCCCTAGTGCCCCTAAGATTTTTTCCTTTCGAACGGCTAATTCCTCTTTGCTTTCTGTTAGTATCTGCCTCACCAATTCTTGGAATGCTTGAATCAATGACGCATAAGGAATATTACGCTTATACTGATCGAATTTCCCTCGAATGAAAATTCCTTTTCTTTCTACTATCGGTTTATATATTTCTTGAACGATAGAGGACTTCCCAATTCCAGAATAACCGCTAATGAGTATTATCTCCTTCGTATTCTCTTTTATTCTACCAAACGCATTCATTAGCGTTTCTACTTCTCGTTCCCGCCCGTAGAGTTTTTGGGGAATCTCAAATCGGTCTGAAATATCATTTGCACCAATCTGTAGAGACGGAAAATATTGTAGAGACGCGATTAATCGCGTCTCTACAATATTTTCCAAACACCATTTTAAATCATAAACCAACCCGAACGCGCTCTGGTATCTATTTTCTGCTGTCTTTGCCATTAGCCGCAGTATGATTTGCGAAAGAACTTCTGGTATTTGATTGTTTATCTCGTGTGGAGGAATCGGGTCTTTTGCAATATGGCTATGTACAATCTCCATTGCGTCCTGACCGGCAAAGGGAACTTGTCCTGTGAGCATACGATAAAACGTAGCGCCTAATGAGTATAAGTCGGTGCGATAATCCATAGACCGATTCATTCGACCCGTTTGTTCAGGCGACATATAGTTTAGCGTTCCTTCTAATACATTTATATTTCGCAGACTAGTTGTTTCATGCGAAAGCTCGGAAGATATACCAAAGTCGATGAGCTTCACTTCCCCTGTTATTTGATTCCAAACGATATTGGAAGGATTTATATCTTTATGGATGATTTTTTTATTATGAACTTTTCCTAGACTTTCCGCAATCGAAATCGCTAGAGGCAAAACCTGATTTACCGTAAATGTATTAGAAAGTAAAAAACTTGCAATAGATTCCGCGCCAAAGTCTTCTAGCGCCATTACGTATGTATTTTGGTATTTCGATAACTTATAGGCTTTGATAATTCCCTCGTCTAGTAGACTTCGAGTCATCTCAAATTCTCTAGTAAATCGCGCGATTTCTTCTGGAGTAGGAAATTCTTTTCGGAGTAGTTTTAGAATTACTCCCTGTTTGCCGTTAGCCGCATCGTTTTTTTTCCCACGATAAATGATTGAATTAGCACTTTCGTAGATTTCTTTTTCTATTTCATAGTTCAAGATTGTATGCATTCGGTTACTTCGCTTTAGGTGGGACAAATCCTAGCAGGTCACGAAACTGCTTGAGGTTATAGGCTCCCTTTTGAATCTGTTCTAAAAAGGCAGAGAGATTGAAAGAATCCCGCACTGAAATCAACTTCCCGTTTTGCAGAGTAAATTCCGAAATCCCCGGTAGCCAAACTTCATTTCCAGTTGCGGAGATTCCGCTAAAGACAGCTGTATGTGTTCCAGCGAACATCCATTGAAGAGAGCTAACAGAATCACCGATGGTATGAAGTGCAATATTGGTGAACATCATATCGGGAAAACCCGTCATGAAATTTTTTACCATAACCTCAATCCCATCCAAACCGAGAGGTTGAGAATCACCCGGACCGATAAACGTGGCTTCTGGTAAAAAGAGATCCAGCACTTGTTGTGGATCATTTGAATTCCATGCCTCTGTGTATCGCCACCCAATATCAATCGAATGTAAAACTTTTCCTTTCGACTTATCGTTGTCTTGTACCATACTCATTCACCTTCCTATCTTGGTTCTAAAAGTCAATTTCATAAAAAATCTTTCAAGCTCAAAGGCATAGTCAATCCTTTTTCATTTTTTTACTTCATAAATAAATAGAGCTATATTTATTTTCCAACTATATAATTTTCTAGATACTAATACTATTTGGGATCATCGAAGGGATTTGAAACGGGTACGGCATTGGTCGTTCTTTATTTCTCTTTCTTATGATTGCTTCAATTTGCGCTAACTCTTCTTGAAAGTCTAAAACTATTTCGGTTACTTTGGGATCATTGAAATAAGGAAGTCTTGGATCTGAGTTATAATGCCCAAACGTATCATATTGTACGCCACTCAAAAGATATTCGAAGGAAAGAGTATAAAGGGAACCATCGAGAGGAGTGTACCATTTCATACAATCAGCTTCTGACCCAATCACCGAACTTTTTGTAGGCATCGAATTATAAATAGTTCCCGATACACTAGGCACATAAGACATGAGCGGATACTGCGCAAAATTCACAGCGGCATGTCCGGGACCTGCAATATAAATAATTTGAGAAACAATTTCAATTAAATAATCCAGACTATCTATCTTAAACGGCTGTTTAGGATTATCCGTTGTCTTTAATCGGTTCATTCCCTTGATTCCTGCATACAGAGGGGAAACCATCTCGTTAATCCAGCCTTGTAGTTCAGTATCTTCGGATACAACATTGTCATTTTCATAGTATACTTTTAAATAGCCGCCAACGAAAGTTTTAATTGCTTTCCAAAGTAATAAGGTGTCGTCGCGAAAAGGAAATTTTGGAAGAGAATCCTGATTAACCCCTCTATTCGGAAAAAGACGATCTGGATTATTATCATCAAATCTCCATGCTTCATGGGCTTCGGCAATGATGCGAAGGGTATCTTCAATTGCGGGTCCTACATTTGTGGCGACTGTACCTCCCGGAATAATTAAACTATGAATCGCAGAATCATTGATTTGAATTGTAAATCGGAAATGTGGATAGAGAAGTTTTGATAAAGGGTGGTTATCTGACAATTGCCGATGAGTAGCGACTACCATCGGTTCGACGGTGATATGGCAAGCGCCAAAATGGGCAATGGATTCATGCTGAATCGCACAAGAAGCATTTACGACGTACTTCGCAATTTTCCATTTAAAACCATTTGGGTCATTTGCATTGGAACAATCATTGGGAGTAAAAATGGGAGTATCCTCTGGATCAAATTTTTGTCCTAACTGAATGGCAATTGGCTGCATTACGCCATCGCCAGACAGATAACCCTCAGGAGGTGTCGGATTCCAATAAAACAAAGCTATGGGTGCTGTTACATAACGTTGTTCGCCATGGAAAATGATAGCTTTTGCACCGTCTAATATTGAATAGTCGCAAACATACAGGCGACGTTTTTCTGCTGCATCTTTAAGCTTGATTTTATTATCTCCAATTACGTTTTGGAAAATTTCATCTGTAATTGGAAATTTCTTTAATAGGTCTGAGAGGATAATAGCGCTTTTCTCTGTAGTGATTTCGGCTCTGACTCCTTGGAGCAGAGTTGTGTTAAATCCTCCGATTTGCAAATATCCAAAGAACCAATCTTGTTCCCATGGGTTTTTTCCTTTGTTCATCCAAGGCTTTTCTGCTATTGTCAATGTCAATGGTTTGGGCAGGGTATCAAAAAGATTTTCATAATCCTCGATACTTTGTGCATGTAAATAATTTGCTTCATTATCTTTTCTAAGCATATCGTAAATAGTGGATTTTAAAAATGCAGTAGGTCCACTTTGAATAAACTCTGCGAATACTTTCTCTAAGCCGGTAGCCATTTGTTCCAGGTCTTTGGGAACATTGGAAATCTGGGTGATTAGATCTTTGATATCTTGAGGAAGTTGCGTGAGACTCTTGATAAATCCTTCTAGATTTTTGATGTCTTTTACCAGATTGAGACTCATTTCGTTTTCTAATTTTGCAAAGCTTTCTTTGATTCGATTGAATTCTTTTATATTCAGATCGCTTTTTAGTTCCCGCTCTAATAGTCCGATGACAACACTCTTAAAATTATTAGCAAGTGGTAAGAACACTGCAAGTACTTTAGCCTCATACTCTAAAGAGAAATTTTCTCCATCAGGAACGTTAGCCGAAAGCGGAACTGGCTCAAGATAGCTTCGCATATAATTGTACTGAGTTCTCGCAAGATTAAGTTTGAAGGCTCGATTTTCGATTTCTTTCTTGTCTGTTATATTTTGGGGTAGTATTGGGTAGTCGGATTTAGATTGAGTGTTAGCCATAGGGTTTTCCTTTATTTAGTAGGTATTTACTATTGCATTTTAAATTAAACTTTTTTATTTAAAAATTATTAAAAAAGAAAAAATTCTTTTGCCCATTGCTTCCTTTTTAATGAGATTACCAATTGTCAACTCTAGCTAGATTCGAGATACTGATTAAAAGTATTTGAAAGTTATAAAAAACTGACAATGCTTTCTATAATTTCCAACTTGACAGCGAACTCTAATTTAAAAAACTATTTTTATGAATTATATACAAAACAATAAAAACAAAATTTTATTAGTAAGCATTTTCACTATAGGCTCGCTTTTCATTTGGATATTTCCTGTAGCGGCTAATGACGCATTATACGGAACTGTGGCTAAAGTAAAATACCTGATGGGAGATTACCCGAGAGAAGGAAATCTCAAAGTCTTTACAAATAAAATTGAAAAGAATACGCATGCACTGAGAGAAGATACGATTACTGCTTTAAATAAGATGATTGAAGGGTATGATAGAGATAGAGAAGGAAAAAGCAAACAGCATATTTTTATTGTGTCGGCACATCGTAGTTATGCGGATCAAAAAAGTATTTGGGAACAAAAATACAAAGGCACTCGTAAAATGCGAGAATCGGTAGAAGGCAAAACTCCCGAGCAAATTATTAACTTGATTCTAGAATATTCTAGTGCACCCGGAACATCTCGTCATCATTGGGGAACGGATATGGATATTAACGCATTACAAAATGATTACTTTGGAGGAAAAGGAAACGGTGCTTTCTTGTATGAGTGGTTACAAAAAAATGCCGCAAAGTTTGGATTTTGTCAACCTTATAATGAACTCTCTAAACGTGGAAATAAAGGATACAACGAAGAAAAATGGCATTGGTCTTATGCTCCTATTGCCAACCAATTACAGAAAGATTGGGAAGAGGCTTTCAAGAAAAAAGAAATCGCATTCGTAGGAAAATTTTCTGGCTCAGATTTATTAGGCGAGCGACCTCTTGAGTATGTAACATCGATTAACCCCGACTGTAAGAATATAAAGTAATTTACTAACTCACCTTACGCAAAAGAGTAAAACTATGGAATATTTTCTTAAGTTAATAATATTAGATAAATCTAATGAATTAATAGAATCAATAGAATCAATAGAATCAATAGAATCAATAGAATCAATAGAATCAATAGAATCAATAGAATCAATAGAATCAATAGAATCAATA
>JANYCR010000573.1 GCA_025360185.1 Leptospiraceae bacterium
ATCACCTGCAGCATACTTTGCTTTACCTCTATTAAAAAAAGCATCTGTATAGTTTATTTTTAAGGTTAGTACTTTATTAAAATCTCGTATAGACTCGTCTAGTTGATTCATTTTAAATTTTGCTAAACCTCTAAAGTAGTAAGACTTCGGAAAATCTGGATTAACCGCTATTGCTAAATTAAAATCCTGCACAGCCTTTTCGTAATCTTTAAAAATCAATTTTATGTTCCCACGACCATTTAAAGCTTTTAAATGATTTGGATTTAAAGAAATAGCTTTATCGTATTCATCAAGTGCGACTTTGTAATTCTTAAGTTTAAGATAGGCAGTACCTCGGCTATAATAGACGTCAGTATACTCTGGATTTAATAAAACAACTTTGTCAAAATCTTCAATCGATGATTGATATTCTTTTAGTTTTAGTTTTAAATTTCCACGATTCATATATGCATCTAAATATTCTGGCTTTAAAGAAATCGACATATTAAAGTCATCCATTGCTTCTTTTCTTTTACCTAACTCTGCTCCGATTACACCTCTATTATTGAAAGCTTCCGCACTTTGTGGGCTTAGTGTAACAACTGAATTAAAATCTTCATAGGCTTCCTTTTTTTTGCCTAAAGACTTTTTTATGAATGCTCTATTTTTATATGCTTCTGCATGTGTGGGGTTAATCAATATTACCTTATTCAAATCTTCTAAAGCCCCTTTTTGATCTCCTAGATTTGATTTAATAATACTTCTCTGAAAAAAAGCATTTGCATAATCCGGTTTTAAAGAAATTGCTTTGTTATAATCATCTATCGCAGCTTCGATTTTTCCAAGTTCATATTTTATCTTTGCCCTTTTGGTATAAAAAATTGGATAATCAGGCTGTAAGAAAATTGCCTTATCAAATTCTTCAATGGCACCTAGCTTGTCTCCACTCTGGTATTTATTATCTCCCAAATTCGCATAGTAGACTGGAGGTTTTACGCTAAGGGTAGCGTAGTCTAGATTGGATTTATTGCCTTGATTCGTATCATTTGCAAATAGGGAAAAGGTATTCAGTATGACTAAAAGGAAAAGTAGAACTTTCATTGAAAAGTCTCCCGGTTTTTATTAATTTTTAACACAAAGAACATTCTTTGTTAATGATTTTAGCATGATAGTTTCATCCCCATTTTCCATCGAAACCACATGTGCTTTCTCGCTGTCATATTCGATAGACCAAAAGTCACAGGGATAAGGACAAGCCTCTTTTCGCCATGGTAAATTTGATCCGTATAATGCAGTCAGTTCTCGTATCGATGGAAGTTTTGCACTCTTTGATTGGCAAACTTTGCTGGCTTTCGTCCAATTGGAACTGGTCTTGATTCGTCCCCAGTTTTTACCGTTAAAAGAATGATAGATTGTTCCATCTGTGTCCAACGTCCCTGCTTCTTGTGCTTTCCAAGTTACTTCGCTGTAGACTATACTTTTTATTTCACTTTTTGAATAGGTCTTTTTTATTGTAGCACTTTCTTGGACATCCACGTCCGAACCGCGCAGTTTTGCTTTCACGTTTTCAAGGCTTTTTCCTGACTTAAAAATAACTGTGTCTGATTCTAATTCAGTTAAGGTTAGTAGTAAAATGAGTAATAGTAATTTATTTTTCATGATCCATTTCCTTACTTTATGAAAACACTCCGTCCTTCTTTTTGTTCGGTAATTTCCCCATCAATAATTACACATCTTGCTGATCTTTCAAATACTTGTTCGACTATAAATTTTGCCAAGTATCTATAGGTATTAAAATAACCTGGTTCAACTACATAGCCGACGAATCCAGATTTGATTCCATGAAAGGTCCCTGCATTGATGATGATTTTATTTCCTTCTATTTTCATCACTCGAAGACTAACGGTTTTTTTCTCGTTTGGATTTTTTGAAATACCTTCTACTTCTTTGTATTCGGTCGGATAATAACCCTCTGCCGCTTCCTCCTCTAAACTTTTCGCAATCACTTTATTATCCGCAAAACTTTCTTTTATGTTCAATGCAATCTGTTGAATGTCCTTTCTATTTAAGGAAAGGCCGTTCGATTGTTTGTCTTTCAGAAGTTTTATTTTTCCTGTACCAGCTAAGATGATGGAGTCTCGGAGTGATTCAATAAATTCGGCAGTATTGTAAGTCTCAGATATTATTTCATTGCTCTTTTTCTCTACTTCTTCAGCTGTTTTTGCCTTGTCTACTACCTTGGTCATATCTTTTTCGGACTTCCCGATTTTATCTTCAACGTTTTTAATCCCCAAGGTGTTAACGATTCGGTAGTCAATGTAAAGAAAACCTTCTTCCCAATCTATTGAAGTAATGTAACCCATTAAAACCCCATCTAAGCTTTTATGATTATATAAGATATTATTCTTTTCTTGTTGTGACTTATTTAATACTTCACGAGGAGTTTTTATAAAATCTTTCCTTCTGTTTTTTTGGTTTCTCTTTTTTTTATTCTTAGTTTTATTTAGTTTCTCATCATCTTCCTCGTCATCCTCCTCCTCTAACCTATTTTCATTTTCTTCTTCTCTGTATATTTCCTCTTTCTCCTTTGTTTCCAAATACGCAGGGATTTTTTCGATTTGTTTTAGATCTTCTCTATCTAACAAATCGAAGCGGCTAGTAATAAATAACTCCGAGGTGAGTATATCGGCTAACGTATACCGAATAGCCTCGGTTTTTTTATTCTGAGTTTGATCTATGAATGTAAGAACCGCAAGTTGGTATTTTTGGGACTGAGGTCTTTCTATGGATGCGATTTTGGTTTCCGTTGTCCCAAGGGATGGCGTACTGTATGGCTCCTTTGCCTTGTGTCGTCTTTTGATTTCTGAAATTTCGGAAACTGTTTGAGGATTTCCTAACTTAATAGCTTTATCATAATATACTTGTGCTTCTTGCTCGTTTGTTTTTAGCAAAGAGTAATAACAAAGTGCATATACGGAAGAAAGATCTCTAAAGTCATATTTGGTTATGTTTGGGTCAGAGTCTAGCGCTTTGCATTCTGTTGCGATTGGTTCATTTTTTTGAAATTTTACTCTGATATTGTTCAGGGCAAACCTTGGATCGTCTTTTGTTCTTTGCGTTAGGTCTCCCATTCGCGCTGATAGGTCTTCTTTTAATTCGGATAAATACTCATCGAAGTTTTTAAAGGATTCTAATTTACAGGATTGTAAGCCTTTTTTCTTTTCCAAGTAATTGTTGATTTTATAAAGAGCGATTTCGCCGTTCATGCTTGCCATTTTTTGATAGTCTTGCTCAATCGTTTTTTCATTCGCGAGATCATAGTAGACAAAGAAGTTTTTATAGGCATCTACAATGACAGTAGCAAGAGAGGAAAGTCTCCTTTTTAGTTTAAGAAGCTTTTCTTTATCTTCAATGCTAAACACCTTAAATCTTTTTGTGCTTGGAGATTCATTTAGTAAAAGTTTTTCTCCTTGTTTATATTCTTTGGTATCCTTTACACTTCTATCATCCCTATCTTCCTCCAATTCATCTTTCCCTTCTTTATCTTCTTTTACCATATGTTTTAGATATTCGTTATTGAAAGCCTCTCTGCCTTCTTTGGTATTCTTGAAAGTTATTTCTTCTAGTCGCAACTCCCCTTCCATGTCACATTCTTCAAATTTCTCCTCAGAAACTTTGTTCTTTTTACTGCTTCCCTGTTCTTTATAAATTTTGGAAACCTTTTTGAACTCTGTAAATCTGGCTTTCTCACTCATATTTCGCTTTTCAGCAGAATCAGATTCACTCAAAGTTTTATCTGGAAGTGGTACGGTAACAACTTGTCCATAGTCTACTACAGGTCCGTCACTTTCTGGTGCAAGTTTCGTAAGCTCATCATCCGTTAAAATTTCTTTTCCTACTTTGGTCGATCGAGTGAGACAATTTCTAAGTCCTACTAAGCCTCGAAATTTTTGATAGAGGTTGTCGCAGAAGAGTTCCTTTTCAAAGCGTTGCCTCAGAGACTTGTAAATCGCAGAGTCTATTGTGTGTTTAGTAGCAGCAAAGTGTAGGACGGATTTATTGTATTTATCTTTAATTGCAACTTTTGCTTCTTTCTCTAAAAGCAAATCCATGATTACATTATTCTTTTGGTTGACTGCCCACATAAGCGCAGTATTTCCTTCTTTATTTCTTACATCCTGACTTCCTCTAGAAGTAAATATATTGAAAGGGCTAAAGTTGAAATCGAAAAAGAAAGGGAAAATGCAAGACGTTCCCAAAGGTATAGTCCAGCAGGAAGGACCGAATCCTTTTTTTAACATTTGCTCGTCCCCGTTTATGGAAGCCATGTAAACCCTTTCATGAGAGGCGGTCGCACAATTTAGAAGCGAATAGAAACATAGAATTAAAGAAACATAATTTAGAAATTTCATAGATTTCATTAGTTACCTGCAGTTACCCTTTTATATGAGCCAAAATGGGTGCAAACCCTGAATAGTCAATTAAATTTATCTTTCTAGGAATTAGCATTGCACTGATTTTCCTAGCTCGTCAAAATTCTACTAAATATATTCCTTCCAACGGCTAATTGGATGTAAACCATCCGCGTATTGCTTCAAGCGTTTAAAATTTTGCCGTTTAAAGAAGACTCTCATAAACACTTCCAAAAACAGTTTTAATTTTACAAATAATTTTTTAAATAAAGAGATTTTTAGTAAAAAAATGACAGGTTCGAACGTTATGACCATGCCTTTTTCTTTGTCAATACCTCAAATGTAGTAGTGTTCGATAGTTAGGTGAACTTCTAATTTATTCTATCGGCGCTTATTATTTTTAATCAGTTTCTTCAATTCATTCAGGGATAAAAAGTTTTTTGATTTCAGGAAAATTTTTCTCGGCTTCTGCCTCACCTTTGTCTATAATATCTTGGAAGCGGCTAAAGTCAAAGAGGTTAAAATCTTCCAGATGAAAGTGAAGAAATAAATCCATGCGAGACATCTTTGCCTTAGTAATTTCACGTCCTTCTAACATACTCGCCCTTCCCATGATTTTTAGAATTGGCGGATACTTAACATATTCCCATAGATTTCTAAGAAAGGATTTTCCAGATATAGATTTATCATCAAGCAGTTGATAAAGACTTTTATCTTTGAGCGGGGAAACATTTACACTTAGAATTTTATCTGCACCCTTTCTTCTGATTAAATCATCAGGTACATTATTTAAAACACCACCGTCAATCAAAAGTCTATCACCCATAAACACCGGGGGGAAAACACCGGGTAGACTCATCGTGCAAAGAAGCGCTTCCCAAAAAGGACCTTTATCAAAAATATATTCTTCACCAGCATGAAGATCAATAGCAGAGGTAACAAAAGGAATTTTCGAATCCTCAATTCGCTCATCTCCAAAAATTTCTCGAAGCATATTTTTCATCTTTTTACCTTTGTAAAATGAAATCAGTGGTAAAGTAGGATCAAAAGGCGTATCTAGACCGCCAAAGTATTTTTTCACAAACGATTCAATATTAGCCGCAGACTCACCGCGAGCCAAAAGTGCTCCGATAACAGCGCCCATCGAAGATCCAGAAATAAAATCAAATTGGATTTTATTTTTTTCTAGGACTTTAAGAAGACCGACATGCGCGAGAGCCCTTGCTCCTCCTCCGCCTAGCGTCAACCCACGGGTACGCGCCATGATAGAGCGAGCCATAAATTCTTTGTTTGTAAAAATGATTTCCTTTTTTAGTTCGCTTCGAAATGATTCTGATTTTTGGTGAAAGAATCGAATCACACGCCCTTCATAATTGCGTAAAGAATTCCGCAAGTATTCAAGAATATTTATTTTTTCATTCCAACCTGACTCAATGCTTTCTTCATAAAAAATAATGTAATCAGCCTGGATGATAATGTTTTCAAATAATTTAATTTGATCGGGATGATTAAATCGAACGTGTAAGGCGGGTGCTTTGGCTCTTAAATCGCTGAGCTTTATAAGTTTTTTTTCCTGGGTTAGATTTTTAAACTCATCAGTAGAAATAATTTTCGTTTTACCTAATATAACTTCGTCACAAGCATGAGCAAATTTTTTTACCTCTTCTTGAAAACTATTTCCGATTCCCATTTGCACATGGGCAATGAGCCTTCTAGGCATAAGTGCCTTCTTGGGAATAATAAGATTATCCCTAAATCTTTCTGATACAAGTGACATTAAATTTTTTGATAAGGCTCTATCATTGCCGGCAAGCTCTAAGAATATTTTTCCATTTACTTCAAATATAAGACAATCCATAGAAGCAGACGCTGTACTAGAATGTTGCATTCCAGTTATCACACTCACTTCTCCCAAAATTTCTTCCGGTCCTAAGTAAATAGATTTGGTATTATTAATCCTAACCAGAACTTCCCCATAACGAACGATAAATAGACTTTCGGAAATTTCGCCTGTAAAATAAATAATGTCTTTATTGTGGACCTTTTTTTCTATGAGGCTACTTGCGATTTTTCGCAAAGTGGCAGGGCTTACCCCAAGAAAAAGTTTTAGCTTCTTTAAAAAACGTATTCTATGCTCGATCAAGTTATTTTTCATGATAACTGATTATACTCCATGCCTATTTATTTTTCAAGTAAAGAAAAAAATTATTAACTTGCTAGGAACTTTTCCCCTTTAATCCAACTAGCTTAACTGAAAAGTTTAATGCAAAAATAGAATTATTTTCCTTCCTAGATTTTTTTTAATTGCTAGTTTATTTCAATATATTATTCATTCCCTAGTGGAACCAGAAATTTTAAAGAAAAACCTAAGTGATGGCTCACAGATTATAATTACCTTACATTCTCTAGACGATGTTACCCAAAAATATATATATTCTGCAATTCTAGAACTTTTAACTTTTTATAATCGAGAAGGCTTATTTACAGCCGTCTATACAGCACTTTTCGAATCAACGATGAATGCAGTCAAAGCAAATGCAAAAAAGGCATTCTTCCAAGAAAAAGATATTAAAATCTACGATGAATTTGATTATAAGAGCGCGACGAAACTTTTTAAGAAGCAAGTAACTAATAATAATTTGCCTGCATATTGTGAGCTAGCTAGAAAACAAGGATTAGATATAACAATTAATATATTCCATTCTTACGACGGAATTAAGATTGAACTACTAAACAATAGCCAATTATTCAAAGAAGAAGAAAAACGAATTCGTGAAAAACTCGCTTTAGGACAAAAATATGTTAGCATAGTAGAATTTCATATTGATAATTCAGATAAATCAGAAGGAGAAGGATTGGGGTTAGTAGTCAGTATCCTCATGCTCAAAGAAGCAGGAATTCCAACCGGGGATTTTCGTATCGGTTGTAAAAACGGCATTACCCGCACCCGCATCGAAATTCCTTTTACATCTAAATATATTAGCGAACGACAGAAATATAAATTGGATTTAGAAAGAGGGAGTTTTTGAAAACTATCGTAATATCTCTCGCGGCTTAGATCCAATCTGCGGACCAACATACCCGCGCTCTTCCATGAGCTCCATGAGCCGGGCTGCTTTATTATAACCAATACGAAGACGACGTTGCAGATAACTAGCACTAGCCTTACGATCTGTTTTAACAATCAACCATGCTTCATCGAATGATGCTTCATCCTCTTCAGAGGACTCTTCTTGGAAGGATTCTTCATCTAAGTTAATATCTACAAAATCAGGGTCTGCATACTTACGGGATTCATTTACAATTTGTTCAATTTCATCCTCTGAAATATAAGGAGCCTGGATTCTTTGTAAATCAGGAGAGGTAGGAGATTTATATAAAAAGTCTCCCTTACCAAGAAGAGCATCTGCCCCACTATAATCCAAAATAATTTTTGAGTCAGTCTTTTGTGCAACGTGAAATGCCATACGCGCCGGGCAGTTAGCTTTGATTAGCCCCGTGATTACATCTACAGATGGACGCTGGGTTGCCATTACAAGATGAATTCCTACCGCTCTGGACTTCTGGCTAATACGCGTTATGTAGTCCTCGAGTTCTTTTCCAGACACCATCATGAGATCCGAAAGCTCATCTATAAAAATTACAATGTAGGGCATATGATGGTAACGCCCTTTAGAAAACTTTAAAGAATTAGCAACTTTCTCGTTATATGATTTTAAATCTCTACACTTGAGTTCAGAAACAAGGTTATAACGTACTTCCATTTCTTGCACTGCCCAGGAAAGTGCTTTGGTTGCTTTTCTAGGATCAGTAATAACTGGCATAAGAAGATGCGGTATATCCTCATATAGCGCTAGCTCTACCATCTTCGGATCAATCATTACAAACCTTACATCTTCCGGAGATTTTGTAAAGATGAGAGAACAAATCATCGAATTCATCGAAACCGATTTTCCAGAACCAGTTGTTCCAGCAACCAATAAGTGCGGAAGCTTATTTAGATCAATTGATACGCTATCACCGGTAATGCTATCTTTGCCGATGATGATACTCAAATCTCTGGAAGTGTTTAACGCGCTGTATTCCTTGAGCATATCTCCCAAGTATACATCATCCCTATGTTTATTAGGAACTTCAATACCTATTGTAGACTTACCAGGAATTGGCGCTACCATACGAATACTTTTTACAGCGAGGTTTAATTTTAACTCATCTGTTAGAGACGTTATACGCCCTAGCTTCACACCCTGAGGCGGAGTAAGCTCATAGCGAGTAATGATTGGTCCCCGCTGATAAGAAACCACTTTTGAATCATACCCATACTGCTTGATAATTTCTTGGATATGAAGCCCCAACTTCTCTGCTTCTAGTTTAAATAAAGGATCTGATTTTTTTTCAGCTTTCTTTGCTAAAATTCTATGAGATAAATAGTATTCTGTATTTTTCTTGGGAACAATATCAGGAACTGTCGATTGCTTACGAATTGGTTTTGGCTTTGATTTATCGGGCTCAATTACATTTCCAAACAAATCTACATTAGCCGCTTCCGGCAATTCGGCTTCCCGTAAATCATCTGAGAGAACTTCTTCCTCATCTGACATGAGACCTGGCAGCGAATCGAGTGCTTCGTGGCTACCGGTAATAGGCTCTGCGTCCATTACCTCATCTTGAAAGTCATTCGGATCTACAACGCGGCGTTCGGCGCTCGTGGAAATATAAGCTTGTAGGTTATGCGCTGTTATCTCCTCTTCTAGCGGATTATTCTGCGTAATCTTACTTATGATCTGGGTCGGTGTAGATCTAAATTTAGGAACCGGATCAACTTTGATCTCTTCCTTATAGAGCGTCTGTGAGACTCTTGGTTTTTGCTCAGTAATCACCGATTTGTATTCAAACTTTTCTATAATTTCTGGTTTGGAAGATTTTAAGTTTGGAGAAGTTTTAATTTCTCGAATCGGTGACTCATCATAAGTAACCTCTTCTTCCAACTCGCTTACGGGAGTTTCAAAATTTCCCTCAAAACCCTGCTCTCTTCTTCTAACTTCAAACCAGGGAATTTGTCCTGAAAGCTCTTCTTCTACTTCCTCTTCTTCTTTCTTACGAACCAAATTAATATAAGAGTCTAACTTCTCTTTGATTGGATATTTAGCTAAAATTTCATTCCACTTTTTAAGTAGATACTCTTTGTTTAACTCTCTTGGAGATTCTTTGAATACAATGAGTGCACCGTAGAGAAAAATAACCACATTGAGTATAATTCTTCCCGACTGACCGAAAACATATTCCATTGCAGTAGAGAATTTTAGTCCAATGTAACCACCACCATCTTTTAAGCTCGTGATATTGGTTTCGAAAATGCTACCGAAAATAGAAAAAGCCAAAAGTAAAATAGGAACGGATAATAGTAAATTACCCATATCGGGCTCTTTCTTTTGAAAACTCAAAAGCCCAAAAATAAAACTTAGAACTCCCAGCATATAGGCTGCCCGACCAAACAAATAAAAGGACATGTAACCAAAATAATGCCCCAGTCTTCCAAATAAATTTGCAGACTGCGCGACATCTACATCTTGAAACGAAAGAAGCGAAAAAAAGCAAAAAATACTGAAAAACATAAATCCATAAGGACTAAACGCCCTTGTCTTAGGACTCAAGTCCATTTTTTTCTTAGAAGTTGAAGGTGGTTTGATGCCAGACATAGTTTTACTCAGTTATTATCGACAGCTTCGTAAAATTCAGACAGGATTTTTCGTAGTAGAATAAATTTTCAAAGATTACCACAGATGAACACGGATGGACACCGATAAAAGATTAAGGATTCTTTTGCTAAGAATAATGTTTTAAATATTCAATGAACAAACTATTTTTTATTTTATGCCTAGTTTTTTTACTCTCCTGTAAAGAGGTAAGCACTCCTCTTTTTCCGAAGGGAGTCACCTCAGTCACGACCGGCTGGGAAGGTAAACGAAGCTTATCCTCTAGAGAATGCCAGAAATGTCATAGCGAAACTCATGCACAATGGAAAGAAGGAATGCACGCGAAAGCCTGGACTGATCCACTATTTCAAAATGCATTTAGAATAGAAAGGCAGCAGTGGTGCGTTAATTGTCATGCCCCACTTTCAGAACAAAAAAAAGAATTTTTAGATAAAAAATATGCAAGCGAATCACTATTAAGCGAAGGAATCAATTGTGTTTCCTGTCATGTACGAGGAGGAAAAGTTTTAGGATTTAAAAATTTCAAAAATGAATTCCATGAAGTAATAAAGTTTGATTATCTTTCTACATCCGAGTTTTGTGAAAACTGTCACCAGTTTAATTTTCCTCGCTTTGATAAAGGTAAAATTCATTATTCGACTGAGCCTATGCAAAATACTTTTACAGAATGGAAAAATTCATCTTCTACACGAAGCTGTCAAGACTGCCACTACGACGGGCATAAGCTTCTAGGAAATCATAATCCGGAGAGACTAAAAAAAGATTTCTCTG
>JANYCR010000269.1 GCA_025360185.1 Leptospiraceae bacterium
CGTAAAATAAAAAAACTATTAAATAAATTTATACCAATCAGTAAATTAAGGGAATATTAAAAATGAATTATCCAATGAACGAGATAAAAATATGTGAAGTCTGTGGAGACACTCAGTTAATTCCTGTTCTTAACTTAGGTCTTCATCCGATGTGTGACGACTTAGTTAGAGTAGGCGAAGAAAGAATTTGTAATGAATATCCGATCGAGATAGTATATTGTAAAACTTGTTTCACTGCACATCAACGTTTTCAAGTTCCCAAGCAAGATTTATTTCCTACATCTTATCATTATCGTTCCAGGTTTACGACAGATGTTTTAAATGGAATGGAAAGCTTAGTTAATTCCTGTGAGCAAACTTTTGGTACCCTCTCCGGTAAGAAAATACTTGATATAGGATGTAACGATGGTAGTCTTCTTGACTTTTTTAGAAAGAAAAATGCAACCACTATAGGTATAGAGCCGACTGATGCTTGCCATGATGCTCGTGAAAAGGGGCATTTTACTTTTAATAATTATTTTACAGTTGATGTTGCTAAAAATGTTGTGGCAAAACATGGTAAACCGGATTTCATAACATTCACAAATGTTTTTGCTCATATTGAAAATCTAAATGAGATTTTGGACGCCTTAAAAATACTATTAGATTCTCAAACTGTATTGATAATTGAAAATCATTATCTCGGGGCTGTGTTGGATAGACATCAATTTGATACTTTCTATCATGAGCATCCTAGAAGTTATAGCTATACTTCATTTACTCATATTGCAAGTAAGTTAGGAGTTAAATTCCTTCATTTAGAATTTCCTTCAAGGTATGGGGGGAATATTCGTGTTTTCCTCGGAAATCATTCAAAGTCAAATATCAAATCTGTTGACATATCAGAATTAACCGCTAGAGAAAGTCGTTTTATGGATGATTTTATTTTTTTAGAAAAAAATATGCGGCAGTGGCAGAAGTCAAAATTAAATTTTATTCAGGATTTAAACAAGAAGTATGGAAAAATTCGTGCAAAGGCTTTTCCCGGTCGCGCTGCGATTCTAATAAAAATGTTAGGCGTAAATTCTGATATGATATCTGCTGTTTACGAAAAGCCGGGCTCTCTAAAAATTGGAAACTATTTACCTGGAACAAGAATTCCTATTTGTTCGGATAATGATTTGTTTGCGCTAGAAAACCAGGATTTACCATTATTAAATCTTGCATGGCATATTCCTACTGAGATTCGAACGTATCTAAAAGAGCATGGTTATACGGGAGAAGTATTAGATATTTTAGATTCAAAAGATTTTATTTAACTTGAGTATCACTGAAAATATTCTGGTAATTGGCGGCGGTCGATGGGCGAAAACAATCATAGAGGTTATTCTAGATATTATCCCTGAGAGCGTTAAAGTATTCGTATTCTCTCCTCATAATTCGGAGGCAATCAGCGTTTGGCTAGTAGAGAAAAGATTTAACGAAAAAGTTTTTGTAGAAACCCATCTATCGAAGTTAGAATCTTTAAAATCAGTAGCCGTAATCGTTGCAAATGCAACCAGAGATCATGAGAAGTCAGTAAGATGGGCGATCAGCATGGGTTTTCCTGTTCTTGTAGAAAAGCCAGTAACTGCAACAAGTTTAGCAACTTCAAGTTTAATTGAATTCGCAAAAGAAAGAAAAACAATATTATCCGCTGCACATGTCTTTCGTTTTGCCAGTTACTTAGAAAAATTTTCTCATTTTATTCCTGATAAAAAAATTATAAACCAGATAAAAATTATTTGGATGGATGCAAAGAATGAAACTAGGTATGGGAATATAAAAAAGTATGATTCTAGTTTACCTATTATCACAGATCTATTCCCACATATTTTTTCCATACTTATATCTCTAGATTTTAAACTTCCAAATAAAGTTAATAATCTTACGTTTGCACGAGGTGGTGCTAGTATAAGTTTAGAGTTTACGGTGGAAGGGGTAAATTGTGAAGTCGAGCTTACAAGAAATGGTAGTGCTCGAAAACGCATCGTTGAAGTAAATAGCGAGTCAAAAAAATTAAGTCTTGATTTTTCAGTCGAGCCTGGAATTATATATAAAGATTCACTGCCAATAAGTGAGCCAGTGAGTTGGGATAAACACGATAAGCCGCTTGTAACTATGTTGTCTAGATTTTTATCATCGGCTGCCGGTGATCAATATGATTCTCGACTAGGAATTGATTTGGGACTGTATTCTAACCAAATAATTGATGAAGCATTGCCTCGCTACCATTCTGCTATGCTGGACTGGATTATAGATAATCTAGGTAATTCGCAAGATGAAGCAAATGAAGATTTGCTTTACGCGGTGACCGAAATACTACAGGTTGACATGAATCAAATGAATCGCGAGAATAGAAATAAAGTAAATCTAATAAGTGTGAAATTAGATTTATTACCAGAATGTGTTTGGCTAAATCAAATTAAGGAAAAAGTAGGATTTAATAAGAATCCGTAGTATATGCAATATAATCAAATGAGAAAAAGTTTTTTAAGGGGTGGTAGTTGGAAAAGCAAAGAGTATTAATCACAGGTGGGACAGGTTTACTAGGAAAAGCTTTAATCTTAACGGCACCTGAGAATGTGAAAATAGCTATAACACATTTGCATGAGGTTACTTTTGATTTGCCTGAATCCATTGATTCCTACAAAATTGCTTTAGATGACCCACTTTCTTTAGTTGACCTTGTGAAAAGATTTAAACCGGATATAGTCTTTCATACTGCCGGCATGGGTAGCGTGGATGAAGCTGAGAAAAACAAGGATTATGCGAAAAAAATAAATTTAGAAATTTTAATTCCAATTATAGAAAGTTTGAATGCGATTAATGCTACGATCGTTTTTATCTCATCTAACGCCGTATATGATGGTGAAGATCCCCCTTATACAGAGACATCAGAACAAAGATCGGTTAATTTTTATGGAGAGCTAAAAATTTTAGCAGAAAAATATGTTCGTGAAAATGCAAAGAGGTTTATCATTGTTCGCCCCATTTTAATGTACGGGTGGCCTGAAAAAGGAAGAAGGGATAATCCATTTAGTTGGATTGTGAAGAAGCTTTCGAATAATGAGCCATTGAAATTAGTGAATGATACAATTACAATGCCACTTCTTGATAAGGATTGCGCAGATGTTTGCTGGAAATCATTACATTTTTTAGGAGAAGATTTTAATATTGCAGGATGTGAAAAGATAACCTTTTATGAATTTGGCAAAGCAATTGAAAAAGAATTTGGATATGACTCATCACTCTTATCCGCTGTGGGAAGTGATGCATTTCCCACTATTGCAAGAAGACCAAAAGACACATCTTATGATATTTCAAAAGTTCAGCGATTACTCGGTATTAACCCTGTTGGGGTAAGTGAGGGAACTCGTTATTTAAAGGAAACAAAAATACATTGAAAGTCTTAATAGTAGGCGTAAAAAACTGGCACGGGCGCTGGACTGAATCTACTCTGGAAGGTTTTGCTAAGATTTCCTATGCAGATGTGTTTTTTTATAAAGAAGAATCAAGAAATATTTTAATTCGAGGTCGAAACTTCCTTAGAAAGAATAAGCAGTTGGATAAATTCTATTCTCAGATGTTTAGTAATGGGAACGATTTAGTTTCTCTAGTTAAAAAAATACATTATGATTTAGTTTTAATTTTGAAAGCTGGGGACATGGAAGAAGAAATTCTTTTTGAAGTAAGAAAGCATGTTCCAATTCTTGCAAATTGGTGGGTTGATGATCCATTTAACCAAGACGCAAATTTAGACTTATATAAATATTATGATTATTTTTTTGTATTTGACAGCTACTATATCCCAGAACTAAAAAAGCTTGGATTGGAAAATGCTGTTTGGTTACCCTGTGCATTTAATCCGAGCAATTATTTTCCAGGTGAGGCAAATTCTAAATATGCGACGGACTTGGCATTTGTTGGTTCTTATTTTCCCCCGAGAGAAGAACTATTTAGTTATCTAAAAAATGAAAAATTAGATATTTCTATTTGGGGACCGGGTTGGGAGAATGCACCATTACAGAATTTTTTTAAAAAATATCCGAAATCACTCAAAGGAAGCAATTTACCTAATGCGGAGGCTGCGAATCTTTACCGTTCTGCAAAAATTTGTTTAAACCTGAATCATAGCCACAGTAAAATAGATGGAATTAACCAGCGAATGTTAGAAATTATTGCAAGTGGTGGATTTCAGCTTTGTGATTATCGAGATGGTTTCTCCGCCATCTTTGAAGATTCGAAAGAAATTGCTTATTTTAAAGATTCGAGTGATATTCCTGAGTTGGTAGATTTTTACCTTGAGAATGAAGAAAAAAGAAAATCTATCATCCAAAAAGGAATGAAAAAAGTTGTTAGGGACCATAGCTTTGAAGCGAGAGCAAGATCGGTTTTAAGGATTATCCAAGAATAGTTACTTTTCTTTTCAGAAATTATCTTTCTCCTGTATATTTCCATAATATTGACATGATTTTATCCTTGACAAAGAAGTTATAGTGTACAGGAATCTACCTTGTACCCATTTAGAGTATTCGGGACTAATAAATATTTCGCTAAAATGAGGGTTTCCTTATGAAAATTGCATTTTTCTATTCCACTGACGATTTTGTTACCAAAGATAAACCAATGAAAAACTTTGGAGCAGTTCCTTTTGGCATTTCTTACCTTTCCTCGGTAATGAAGCGAGAAGGTCATACAACTAAGCTTTTGATTCTTACTCCCGAAACTGATTTTAATGAAGCAATACAAGATTTTATTATAGATTTTCAGCCTGATCTTTATTGCATGACTGCAGTTGCGTCTCAGTTCTACTTTATAAGTCAAGCTGCGGCAATCGTAAAGAAGCTAGATGCAAATAAATCTATTATTCTAGGCGGGCACCATGCATCTTTATGCTCTGATGTATGTATAAATGATCCTTCATTTGATGCCATTTGTATTTCAGAAGGCGAGACTGCTTTAACTAGATATGTTCGTGCCATTGAAAAAAAAGAATTTCCAACTGGCATCGAAAATTTATGGATTAAAAGACAAGATGGAACCATTGAAAAAAATGAGCAACGTTCTTTTAATGTTGAACTCGACTTAATTCCTTTTCCTGATCGTGAAATGTGGGATCCTTATGTAATGTCTCCTGAACTTAGACCATCGGTCTTAATTAGTCGGGGATGTCCTTTTAAATGTACCTATTGCGCCAACCATGCAATGGCAGAATTAGCTGACGGAAAATATACTCGCTATCGGTCACCTGCTGCGATTGTAGAAGAGATTAAGATGCTACGAGAACGTTATCCAGATATTACTGAGATTTATTTAGAGGCGGAAACATTCGGAGCCGATCTAAAGATGACATATGTAATATGTGATGCCTTAGAAGCATTGAACAAAACTTTAGAGAAACCTATAAAGTTTGGAGCTAATTTCACTCTTATTAAAAAAATCTCAGAGAATATCGAGTTATTAGAAAGATTGCAACGTGCTAATTTCAACCTAATAAATGTAGGCTTGGAATCAGGTAGCGAACGCTTGCGTAATGAATATTTGGCACGACCTAAATACCTAAACAAAGATGTCATCGGCTTTGTGCAAAAAGCTAAGGGATATGGAATTGACGTCATCTTCTTTGTACTCATGGGATTACCAACAGAAACTCTCGAAGAATACTACGAGACAGTGCAAGTATGTCGTGCTGCGCAACCGTATGATATTTACCTTTCCATTTTTTATCCTTATCCAGGAACACGACTCTTTACAGTTGCAAAGGACATGGGTTTAATAGAAAAAGAACAGAGATATGGTTATGAAAGAAGTAGACCGAATTTAGAATTAGTCGGATTTCCATCCAAAAAACTGATTCATGAATACGTTTGGTTCTATTATAAAGTTTACTCTGGGCATCGTCCATTTCTAAGGGTAATGGCTAAGGTGCTAAGAAATTATTTAATGACTAATCCTCGCTTAAATTCTATCTTCAACAAAATTAGTAACCAGAAAGGGTTCATGAAAATCAAACAAAAATTCCGTTTCACTAGAGTCGATGCCAACGTACATATTGGCGGATCTAGAAAAAGACTGGATAGTGCTTTAGGCTAATAAGAGTTTGCCACCACTTCAGCATGATTCTAGGAATTGATGCTTCCAATATTCGAGGTGGTGGCGGAGTTACACATTTAGTCGAACTATTAAAAGCTGCAAAACCAAATGAATACGGATTTGAGAAAGTGTTTGTTTGGGGAGGTAAATTAACAGTAGACAAGATTCAAGAAAAATCTTGGCTAGAAAAAGTGGAAGAGCCTTTTTTAAATAAAGGTTTACCATTTCGAGTTTACTGGCAAAAGCTTCTACTAAGCAAAAGAGCAGTCGCGGCAAAGTGTGATATACTTTTTATTCCAGGGAGTTCGTATTCGGGAAGTTTTAAGCCCTTTGTTACCTTAAGTCAGAATCTATTACCATTTGAAGCAAAAGAAATGAAGCGCTACGGTCTTTCCTGGCAACTTGTTCGGCTTCTTCTTTTACGTATTGTCCAATCTAAAACCTTTTTAAGTGCAGACGGTGTTATTTTTTTAACTGAGTATGCAAAGAGTTGTATTTCAAAAGTAATTGGTAAGACAAAGGGGCAAGTCCGTATTATTCCACACGGGATTAATTTACGATTCGATAATCCTGTTAAATTACAAAGAAAAATTTCAAGTTATACAAAAGAAAATCCATTTCGTATTTTATACATATCTATGATAGATATGTATAAGCACCAGGGCAATGTTTCAGAGGCTATTAGTGATTTGCTTACAAAAGGATTTCACCTGAGACTTGATCTAGTTGGTCCTTCTTATTCACCAGCATTAAAAAAATTGAATGCGAAGTTAGATGAATTAAAATTAAAATTCAAAGATTTGCCAATATACTATCAGGATTCCGTACCGCATGAAGAACTCGGTAAATGGTATAGTGAAGCCGATATATTTGT
Organism: Leptospiraceae bacterium; assembly: GCA_025360185.1. Classification (GTDB taxonomy): domain Bacteria; phylum Spirochaetota; class Leptospiria; order Leptospirales; family Leptospiraceae; genus UBA2033. Next base: position 6,989 of record JANYCR010000269.1, read on the forward strand.
ATTTGCGTCCAGTTGTGAGAATATGCCTATTATTCTCATGGAGTCGATGGTTGCCGGATTACCAATTGCATCTTCGAATTTCGGACCTATGCCAGAGGTGCTACAAAAGGATGGAGTATATTTTAATCCTGAAAATCCTAATAGTATTTCAGATGCCATCCTTAAACTATTAGAATCTACAGAACTCAGAACTAATATTGCAGCTAGCGCATATAAAAGAAGTAAGTCTTATAATTGGCAGAGTTGTGCAAATGAAACTTTTCAGTTTTTAAAAGATACTGCTCTTTTATACAAGAAAAAAAATGTTTAACGATAAAACCCTTTTAATCACAGGCGGAACCGGTTCTTTTGGAAAGGCTGTTTTAAATCAATTTCTGCATAGTGGCATTAAAGAAATTAGAATATTTAGTCGTGATGAAAAAAAACAGGACGATCAACGTAGAAAATACAATAATCCCAAGCTTAAATTTTTTCTCGGAGATGTAAGAGATATTGATTCCATCAAAAATGCCCTGCGCGGAGTAGACTTTGTATTTCATGCTGCTGCACTTAAACAAGTTCCGTCTTGCGAGTTTCATCCAATGGAAGCTGTGAAGACAAATGTTTTGGGAACAGAGAACGTGATTGAAGCAAGCATTCAATGCGGAGTTAAACGCGTTGTTTGCCTCAGCACGGATAAGGCGGTTTATCCGATCAATGCAATGGGAATCTCGAAAGCCATGATGGAAAAGGTAATGGTTGCAAAGTCTAGGAATTTAGAAAATTCAGAATTGGTTGTCTGTGGGACTCGTTACGGAAATGTTATGGCTTCAAGAGGATCTGTAATTCCATTATTCATAGAACAACTGCAAAATGGAAATCCATTTACGATTACCGATCCTTCGATGACCAGGTTCATGATGACTTTGGAAGAAGCGGTAGAACTCGTGTTATACGCATTTCAAAATGGTAAAAATGGCGATATATTTGTCCACAAAGCTCCTTCGGCTACAATCGAAACTCTGGCAAAGGCTATTCTTGATTTATTTAACAAGAAGGATCATCCAATTAATATTATTGGAACACGTCATGGGGAAAAGCTTTTCGAAACTTTACTCAGTCGGGAAGAAATGGTAAATGCCGAAGAGAACGGAGAATACTTTCGCATTCTACCCGATCTGAGAGATTTGAATTATGGAAAATTTTTTGAGCAGGGCGAAATAAAAATTTCAAAATCGGAAGATTATAATTCACACAATACCACTCTTCTCGATGTAGAGGGAATGAAAAGTTTACTTTTGAAATTAGAATTTATCAGGGATTTAATAGATGGTAAACCGACGGAGTATATTGATTAGCCAATGAAAGTTTTAGTTACTGGGGCAAATGGTTTTATAGCTAAAAATTTGATTTCTCATTTGAAGGTGAATAAGGACATCGAAATATTAGGCTACGATAGAAATTCTTCGCAGGAAGAATTATCTGAATATATTTCAAAGGTCGATTTTATATTTCATCTAGCCGGAGTAAATCGTCCCAAAGAAAAGTCAGAGTTTTCATTGGTTAATACCGGTTTAACCCAAACAATTATCGAGCTAATAAAAAAAAATGGTCGAAAGATTCCGATTTTATTTACCTCTTCTTCCCAAGCTGCCTTGCAAAATGAATACGGAAAAAGTAAAGCAGATGCCGAAGAGTCATTGGTAGATTTTTCCAGAGAAACTAGCACTCCAGTATATATTTTTCGAATGCCAAATGTCTTTGGGAAATGGTGTAAGCCAAACTATAATTCTGTTGTGGCTACTTTTTGTTATAATATTAGTCATAACCTTCCCATTCAAATCAACGATCCAAATACCGAATTGACTCTCGTTTATATAGATGACGTAATAGAGCTCTTTCAAAATCTATTGGCTAATCCAAATGTTGCGCAGGCTTACTTAGAAATAGAGCCTAAGTATAAAATTACTCTCGGTGAATTAGCTGATTTATTAACCTCTTTTAAAGATAGCAGGGATAATTTAATTACCCAAAAAGTAGGCATTGGCTTAACGCGTGCCCTCTATTCAACGTATGTAAGTTATTTAGAACCAAAAACATTTTCCTATGAAGTAAAGCAATATGCTGATAATCGGGGAGTTTTTGTTGAAATGCTTAAAACAATGGATTCCGGTCAGTTTTCTTTTTTTACAGCTCATCCAGGTATAACGCGTGGTAGCCACTATCATCATTCTAAAACGGAAAAGTTTTTGGTTATCAGAGGTAAGGCTCGATTTGGATTTAGGCATATTGTGACGAATGAACGTTATGCGATTGATACATCAGGAGAAAAATCTGAAATCGTAGAAACAATTCCTGGTTGGACTCATGATATAACAAATATAGGCGATGAGGAAATGATTGTTATGCTCTGGGCAAATGAGATTTTTGATAGAGCAAAACCTGATACTTTTTCGGAGCCGGTATAAAATGAAAAAATTAAAAGTAGCCACAGTGGTTGGAACTAGACCAGAGATTATTCGATTGTCTCGAGTCCTTGCCAAGCTCGATGAATATTGCGATCATGTATTAATTCATACAGGGCAAAATTATGATTACGAACTAAATCAGATTTTTTTCGATGATTTAGGAATTCGAAAGCCTGATTTTTTTTTAAATGCTGCTGGGAACACAGGAGCAGAAACTATCGGTAAAGTCATTATAGCCGTTGACTCAGTTCTGGCTGATATTAATCCTGATGCGCTTTTAGTTTTGGGAGATACGAATAGTTGCCTCTCTGTCATTCCTGCAAGAAGGCGCAAAATACCTGTATTCCACATGGAAGCAGGCAATCGTTGTTTTGACCAGAGGGTTCCGGAAGAAATCAATCGTAAAATTGTAGATCATACCTCGGATATAAATTTAACTTATAGTTCCATAGCTCGGGAATATTTGCTCAAAGAAGGACTGAATCCGGATACTGTGATTAAGACTGGAAGTCCAATGTTTGAAGTCTTAAATTTTTATCTTCCGAGTATTGAGAAATCAAGTATTTTACAGAAATTAAATTTGCAGAAGGGTAAATACTTTGTAGTTAGCGCTCATCGAGAAGAAAATATAGATTCGGAAAAGAATTTTAATAAGTTAATCTTAATGCTAAATACCATAGCGCAAACGTATAATTTTCCGCTGATAGTATCCACTCATCCTCGAACACAAAAAAAAATCGACTTATCAAGGGTTAAGTTAGATGAAAAAATTCTTTTATTAAAGCCGCTTGGATTTTTTGACTATAACCATTTACAGATGAATGCATTTGCTTCCATCTCGGATAGTGGAACCATAAACGAGGAATCATCCATTTTAAATTTTCCAGCTTTGAATATAAGAGAAGCTCACGAAAGACCGGAAGGAATGGAAGAGGCGAGCGTTATGATGGTTGGTTTGGAAGTGGAGAGAGTGATGCAAGGACTTAATATACTTTCCAAGCAGGCAAGCGGGCAAACACGAAGTTTGCGCTTAGTTGGAGATTATAGTATGCCGAATGTCTCCGAGAAAGTCGTTCGGATCATTCACAGTTATACGGATTATGTTAAGCGAACTGTTTGGAAAATGTATTAGGAAATATTTGTTTTGAAAATTTGTATCATTGTAGATGATTATCTCCCGCATAGTATAAAAGTTACTGCAAAAATGATGCATGAATTAGCAGTTGAATTCAAGGCGAAAGGTCATGCGGTTACTGTTATTACCCCCGGATCCGATATTTCTAATTCATATGAAATGTATGAGCTGGATGGAATACAAGTTTTTAAATTTCGTTCTGGAAAAATTAAGAACACCGGTAAAATTAAAAGAGCTGTTAACGAGAGTTTACTTTCGTTTCATGCATGGCGCATATTAAAAAAAGTATTTATTGCAAACCCTCAAGATTTAATTGTTTATTTTTCACCCTCGATTTTTTGGGGTGAACTTGTCCGTAAGTTAAAAAAACTTTGGAATGCTCCAAGTTATATGATCCTCAGAGATTTTTTCCCGCAGTGGGTAATCGATAGTGGTATACTAAGTAAAAATTCACCAGTCACTAAGTATTTTCAATACTTTGAGCAACTAAGCTATCAGGCGGCGAACGTAATTGGTATTCAATCCCCCGCGAACATTAACCAGTTTAAAAAGTTTAACGGATCGAAATATCAAGTTGATTTGCTTTATAACTGGGCTGCGGCTACACCTGTTTTGTCGCAGGGAATGCCTTATAGGAAAAAATACAATTTGGAAGAAAAAATAGTATTTTTCTATGGGGGAAATATTGGTCATGCTCAGGATATGCGAAATATTACAATATTGGCTAATAATCTTTTACCTTTCAAGGAAGTACACTTTATTTTGGTTGGTGCTGGCGACGAAGTCGAATTTGTAAGGCAAACAATTCAAATAGAGTCACTGGGTAATATGACTCTATTTGATCCACTTCCACAGGAAGAATTTAAAGCCCTTCTTTCCGAATTTGATGTGGGGCTTTTTTGTCTTCATAAAGATCATACCAGTCATAATTTTCCGGGTAAGGTGCTCGGGTATATGGTGCAAAGTCTACCAATTCTTGGCTGTGTAAATCCAGGCAATGATTTAAAGGAAGTAGTAGAAAAGGCTAATGCCGGTTTTGTGACAATTTCAGGCGACCATGAAGCATTTAAAGAAAATGCGATTAAGTTTTTAGACAGCAATTTAAGAAAACAGTTGGGAGCAAATGCAAATAAGCTCCTACACAAACTGTTTTCCGTTGAGACAGTTGCTAATCAAATTGTCTCTTACTTTGTAAAATAATATGTTTGATAAAACACGATTTGCTAAAATTCCAATCCTACTTATTTTGTGGGATATACTCTCGATTATACTCGCTAATTATATTATTAAATTTTTGTACTCCTCAAATCACCTTCCACCAGAACAGTTTATTTCTCGTTTCATTATTCTTGCTCTTTTTCTATTGGTTCAGTTGATTTTCAACACCTACCAACCTAATTCCGAAGATTTGCGGATTAATTTTGTAGGGCGACAATTAATTGCCTCTGGATCCTTTTTGATTATTGCAAGCGCCATGCTATTTACTACTGAATTTCGTTATCTCGGTGGAGCATGGGGGCGGGGATATTTTTTTACTCAGCTAATATTTGTTATCCTCTCGGGATTTGCTTCTCGGTATGCTGTGAAAATTTACAAAAAAAGAATTCTTCAAAATACAAAAATTAATATTTTATTAATTCTAAAAGATTCTAAGTTACCCTCTATCATAAATGAAATTAAAATTCCTCTAGAGAATTTAACTTTTTATTACTACCAGGGGAAAAGTAAAATCTCTGAGCCTCTAGACAAAAAAAAATTAGCGAACGTTATACCGATCGCGACCGAAAAAAAACTAAAGACTCTTCTTTTCGGAGAGAAATCCGTTTCATTTGGAATAGTAGTTTTAGATTCCGAAGTATTTTTATCACGTCAATTGATTAAAGAATTAATGGTCGCTCGAATCAAGGGACTTAAGGTAATGGATACAACTGATTTTATAGAGTACTATGCAGAAAAAATTCCAGTTCTTCATTTGAAAGAAGGTTGGATATTATTATCGAGTGGATTTTCTATTATCTCTGATAATGTCAGTATAAGACTCAAAGGTGTTGTAGATTTTTTTATTGCATTAATTATTTTTCTTCCATGTCTTTTTTTAATTCTTTTGTTTGGCGGTCTAGTCAAGTTA
>JANYCR010000580.1 GCA_025360185.1 Leptospiraceae bacterium
TTTTTTTGAATGTCATGGTGCTAACATCCAAGAATTTAGATTAATTAAAATTTACAACTGAATATTCGCCTGTGGTAGCGCGGTAGATAATAGTTTTCGGAGGAGTTTGAATACTATCGAAAACTATTTTATTATCCTGCACCATGTATCTATTAATAGGAGTAAAATCATCTATTTTAAAAAAATGAAATTCTTTCGTATACTCTGAGTAAGAAATAATTCTTTTATTTGTAATGAGTGCTCCAGTTTTATCGAAAGCAGCATGTGCTCTTACAGTTTCGCCAGTGAGATCAATTGTTCGCCACTCGGAAGAAGAAATAGTATAGAGATAAATTTTCTTATTTGTTGCAACGAAGATAAGTGAATTAGAAATTGTATAGCTTACACTTGTGTCACCGTATAGAGGTCGTCTTGCAAACTCGGTTGCATTATTCGAAACAGCTAAAAGATTTTTATTCGTTATAACTAAAGCCATATTTCCAAATTCTTTTGCAACGTAAACTGTCTCGCCTAGCGGTTTATATTCGAGTTGCCGCGAGCCATTCACTAAAGCAATGATTTTCTTTTCGTTATAAGTCAGATCAACAACAGTATTTACTACATGAGTTTGGGTAAGATTTTGAATACTACTTTTGAGATTGTTGTCAGATTGATTTACGTAAGTCTGTGAAAATAATTTTAATGACATACATAGTAAAAGAGTAAACAGTCGAATCATAAAGTAATATTCTGACTTTAATATAAGAATTGAAAGCAAAAAAAATCTAGCTGAATAAAAAGAAGGTGAATCCAAAGAAAATTATATTTCAATCAATAATTACTTGTTCCATCAAATACGTATTCCTTCCTTTGGAAATGTGGTTTATACATCGAAACAAGAAGTTGTTGTTAGGGAAGAAAGTAGGAGCAAATACATATTTACTCCTACAATAGTGAATACTAATTATTTGCCGTTGAGCCAAGGATTAGCGTAAACACCGTCTGTATAAAGTATAGCTGTTTTTGCGTGACGATCAGGATGTCCTAGGCTAAATTTAATATCTTTCCCATCCACATCTTTTTTCATACGAGTATTTATAAATGTTGCAACTCCAGAATCATTCTTTGTATTTACTAATTGATAAAATTCAAAAACCATTTTGCCATTAGTCGTCTCATCGGGACCAGGTTTGGTTGCATAAGATCCTCTCCAAAAGAGATAAATCACAATTGCATCTATTTTATTTTGAGTTAAAGGGACTGTGATAAATTTTTTCATATTATTAATTATTATCCCTAAGTCTTTACGTAAATACATTTCCACCGCTTCATCTCTCTCTTGTTGAGTGGCTGTTCCATTTCCAGAGCCTGTTCCAAATTTAGTTTTAAATTTTTGGATTTCATCTTTTACTTCTTGCGGATGTTCGAATCCTTCTCTTACAAGTTGGGGATTTGCTGCGACTAAATGACCGTATCCGAAGATGTAATTGCCATTGCTATCTTGATATAAAAAATCTCGCTTTGACTCTAAGTCAATTATAGCGTCTACTGCTTTATCGGAAAAGTTAAAACTAGTAGGCATGATTTCACCGGTTTGAACTGAATGAGTATTAATTGGAGTCTTGGAAATTCTTTTCAAGAAAACAAAAAAACCACTGGATAATGATGTATTAGCCGCACCAGGTGCTGGGGAATAAATTACAATAGACTCTTGTTTTGGAACATAAAGAAATTCTGCAAATGGAGTAGTCTTACAAAAAAATTCTCCAAGGGCTAGTTTTTCATCTGATTTGAATATGAGTGAATCCTTATTAGCCACATCATACTTAGAGTATTTCTGAAAGCTAATCGGTCTAACTACTCCATTTTTGGTATCGCATTCTTTTCCGACAAAGTTTAGTTTACCGTAAAGTTCGAACTCATCTAATAATGTGATTTTACTTTGGGAAACGGATACTTTTTTTCCAAGCCACTGCTGCACAGAGCTTGTATCGGGAGAGCCATATGGCTGCTCAATCTTTGTAACTTCCCAGAGTCCTTCTAAATCGGCAAGGCTTGATGGAAGTGGAATCTTTTTATCTTGTGCGAGGAGGCTTACGCCTAACGAAAGAAAAATGGATAGGGTAAATAATTTAAAGTTCATATTTAACTGAAATATGTTCATTCCTGAATTTGACAATCTATAAACGAATTCGCCAATCTCAATTTTAGAAAAAATAGGTTGAGGGAGGCGAATCATTGTTTTATGTCGTATGTTCTAAATTAATATCTAGTGCTCCCGGATAAATAAGCTGTGCTCTCACGATAAATGGATGTAGAAGGCAATTGGTTTCGATCAATTGTACCTAAGCCTTTTCCGTTTTGAATCATGAGCGTGAGGCTAATCGAGTTTCGCGCATTTTCGAGACCGATGCCAACTGAGTATCCCATCAAGTTAATATATTGTTCTCTTTTTTCAGGAATGGTATACGTTAAATTATCCCGCAGAGTTATATCGGTGCTTGCCTTGTTGAGTTGACGATAGCTAGCAAACCATGCTGCTTCTCCCCAGCTAGTTTTTTCATTATTCGATCTATTTGTAAAATGACCGAGTCTTAAAACTAAATTGTCCATTATAAAGTATTCAAGTCCTATACTATAATTGAGAGTTTGATTTCTCCTTAAGTCATTTGCATATGGATCGGTAAGTCCTATGCTTCCAGTTTTGGTATTATAAGTATTGTTAGCTATTTTCATCCAATAGCCAGATGTGTAAATTGCATCGGCAGAAACAGTAAACTTGCGGTTAATGAAGAATGCCCCTCCAAATCTCATTTCAGTAGTCTGCGGTATTTGGTATGTCGAGGGGCTAAGGATTGTTAGGTTGAAAGTGTCTGCTTTCCCGCCGCCGTCTTCTGTTGATTGAATTGCGATGGAAGAAGGTCCACCGGTTTTTCCAGCAGTTGTTACATTGGTTCTATAAGATACATTTCCGCCTGTTACATAAATTCGTCGCATAGACAATCCGAGAGAAAATTTCTCTGTCAACATATATTGAATACCGAGCACGGGGATAATGCCACTTGTGCGTCGTCTATTTTGTTCCGTAACCGTGGTGACATTATCATTGAATTGATTTTCATTTGAAGTTATAATCGTTCGATTACTATCATACATATAATAAGTTGTTAGCCCTATACCAAGTTTATCTGTGAGTAAATAGGAAGCGCTCGGACCTGCAAGCAACCGAAAGTTTTCCTCCGTAAAGCTAATATCTAACTGGGATAAACTTCGACGATAAATAGGAAGTATAATTCTATCAGATTGATCAAAAGATTGATTTATAGGGTTTAATACCGAGAAACCGTAAGTAAGCTTTCCATCTTTTTTTATGAAGCCAATAAAATTGGGAAGATAGTTTCTCGAATTACGTGTGTAATTTTGCCCGGGACCAAAAAGATTTTTGTGATTTACTTTAATCTGATTATAACTACTCGCATTTATCGAATAATAAGAATTTTGCGCAAATGCAACTCCGCCCGGATTATAGTAAGTTCCTGAAACGTCATCCGATATGGCAGAATAAGCTCCACCCATGCCGGCTGCCCTTTCTCCAAAGAATCCATTTACGTTTTGAAAGGTGTCTGCATTAAGTGATTGGTAAGCAAGTAAAACTAAAAAGAATCTTAAAAATAATTTCATAAAATCATTTCTACTAAATCAATGCCTTGGTAGTAAAGTATAAAATTTATTTTGTTCCCTAGTGTGACTTTGCCTAATAAATCTTGAAGTAAATCTGAGAGATTTACTTTACTTTCCAAACTTTTTTTAAAAACTAGTTATTGTTGAAAGGATTTTCAAATCAAAAAGGAGTATTCGTATGGGAAAGCTAATTAATATAAAAGATATTGCAGCACAAAAGCAAATAGCAATTAAAAAGAAATCTATACCGAAAAGTGCAATTGAATCAAATTCAAAATCTCTTTCCATGCTCAAGGTGACTATTTCTGATTTCTTAGGCGTAAAATCTAACGGACAAATTTACAGAGTTATTTCTATTCCTACTTCTTATAAGTTAGACAAACTCGCATTAGCCGTCCTAGACAGTTTTGATTTCGAGATGGATCATATGTATGGTTTTTATGATAATCTAAATAATTGGTCACGTTCGGAAGAATTTTATATAATGGAAGAAGATGATGCATATGATTTCACAGGCTACGTTACGAAGACAACAATCGGTGAAGCCTTCGAAGTTCCAAAAAAGAAAATGCTTTTTCTCTTTGATTACGGAGATGAGTGGAGATTCAGTATTGAATTACAAAGGGTTGAGCTGATAGAAGGTAAAACAAAATTAGCCGCAAAGGTTATTGAAAGTAAAGGGGAAGCTCCTGAGCAATATCCTGATTTTGAAGCATAATAAAATCAATCTGTGTTTTTATTTTTCCTAGAACTTACATAAATAATTCTTGTCTAATTAGTTAGACATCGAACTAATGTTTGGGTCGGGAGAATTCAATGAAAAAAACAATTCATAAAGCAAATACAAGAGGAATTGCCGACTTTGGCTGGCTACATAGCAAGCATACTTTTAGTTTCTCTTCTTATTACAATCCGAACCGAATGCAATTTGGCGCATTACGCGTATTAAACGATGATATTGTCGCGCCTGGAATGGGCTTTGGAACGCACGGGCATGAGAATATGGAAATTGTTTCGATTCCTCTCAAAGGAGAGCTTTCACACAAAGACAGCATGGGAACTGCCGAGGTAATTCATTCCGGTGAAGTTCAGATCATGTCAGCGGGAACAGGGATTCGTCATTCTGAGTTCAATCATTCAGAATCAGAGCCAGTAAACTTTTTACAAATTTGGATTCTTCCAAAAGAAATAGGAATTAAACCACGTTATGAGCAAAAAGAATTTTCTATCGCAGATCGCCAAAATAAAATTAAAACGGTAGTGTCTCCGAATAAAAATTCTAACTCAGTTTGGATTAATCAGGACTCTTATTTTTCTCTGGTGAATTTGGAAAAAGGAAAATCACTAGATTATAAAAATCATCTAGCGGGTAATGGCGTTTACCTGTTTTTGATAGATGGCTTGATTACACTTGATGGAGAAGATTTTCATAAGCGAGACGGAGTTGGGATTTCAGAAGTGGATTCTTTCAAAATGGAAGCAGTTGAAAATTCGGAAATTTTATTCATAGAAGTTCCAATGATAAACTAATGTGAGTTCGACGGAGCCTTCTATGTCCGTCATTCTCGAAATTCCACCCTGGCATAGGCGTTGGATTTGCGACCAAGCAAATGGGTGGAACTTCGCTCACACGACCGCCAAGCGACGCAAAAAGATGCTATCGGGAATCTCTTGTTCTAAGAGGAATTTGATATTGCTTGAGATCCCCGATAAGGGATTTCGGGGATGACAAGAAGGATATTTTTAGTATACCGAATTCATTTTAGATTAATCTTCTATTTCTTAACATCGTTATGTCGAAAGCAAGTGAGTAGGTGATCATTGACCATGCCAGCCGCCTGCATATACGCATAACAGATAGTAGATCCTACAAAAGTAAATCCACGCGTCTTCATGTCTTTACTCATTGCATCGCTTTCTTTGGAAGTGGCAGGAATATCGCTCATTGTTTTATGTTTATTCTGTATTGTTTTATTTCCAGTGAACTGCCAAATGTATTTATCAAAAGAACCGAATTCTTTTTGTATTTGGATAAAAGCTTTTGCATTTTTAACTGTTCCCCAAATTTTTAAACGGTTGCGGATAATACCTTCATCTAACATAAGTTTTTCTAATTTCTTTTCTGTGAATTTGGCAACTTTTTGTACATCAAACTCGGCGAATGCTTTTCGAAAACCTTCTCTGCGGTAAAGAATTGTTCGCCAACTAAGTCCCGCTTGAAATGCATCTAAAACTAGAAATTCAAAATGCTTTTTATCATCATGAACGGGAACTCCCCATTCTTCATCGTGGTAAATCGTCATTAACTCATCTTGCCCGGGCCAGGTACAGCGTTTTTTCATATTATCCTCTTATCAGTCATTCAGTTTTTTAAATACATCTAAAGCAGCGATATCTACATCGTTTTCTCTATCGTCTTCGGATAGATTGGAAAGTAAATGATTCAGATACGGTTTAAATTCCTTATTTCTTTACTATCGAACAAACAATACTCCAAACTAAACTTAGTTCTCATCGTCTAGAATTTAAAGCCAGTAATCGCAGTTTTCACTTTCTTGGTTTCATTCAATTAAATTTCAGTTGCATCTCTTATTCCTATTCTCTAGGCTTGTCGAAATGGAGTGTCCTCATGAAAAAAATTTTCTTAGTTTTTGTCTGTCTCTTTTGTGTTTCCTGTTTTGATATTTTTCATTACATTGAGTTAACGTCTGATAAAAAATTCAAATCCGAATATAGGATTTCTTTTTCGAAAGCATTATTCGCAATGGGCGGAGTAAATTCTCCAGTTGCGAATTTGGATATAGATGATATGCTAAATAAGCCAGAGCTTAAGAAATTGGATGGAGTTTTTTCTGGAACCAAAAAAGAAACGGACGCTTCAATTATTTTGCATTTTAAATATACCGGTTCAGAAAGCTCGCTCACTAAAAGAATTGAAACAGATTCATTTCCGATGATCCCTTTTAAGGATGAACACGATCAATATGCATTTATATTTAGACAAAACAAAGCAACGGCGCCTGCAGGAACACAAGAAAATCAAATGGCAGAGGCAATCATGAGCGGTCCGGTATACAGGATGTTAGTCGGTGGAGAATTAAAACCAAAGAAAGCAGTCTTCAAGAAAAAAAATCTAGATCCAATAGATTTGGAAATAATTCCTATGGGCAGCCAATTTCTCATTGAATTTCCGATTAGTTATATTCTAAAAGAAACAGGAGCATTTGTTATTTCCTTTGGGGGTGAAATGAAATTAGACGCAGTGAATAAAATCTTAAATGAAGAACAAAAAGAACCTGCCGAAACCAAAAGCACAAAAGAAATAAAACCTAAACCAAAACCTAAAATAAAAAATAAAGAAGAAACCAAAATAAAAAATAAAGACGAGGATAGTTATTAATGAAATTATTAGAATCAGAATTTTCCAGAAATACTTTTTTGAAAATTTCCCTCAAAGCATTTGCTATTACTTCTCTTTCGATAGAAGGGGTAAACTGTGGTAATTCGCTTGCGACACCGGCATTGAAAGGGATTTCAGTTGAAGAATATTTTAATATGCGTTCACTCGCTGAGATTTTTTTGGAAGGTAGTCCAGTTGCTGATTTTGATTTAGGCAAAGCATTAGACGATTATGTTTATGGACATCCAAGTCCACTTCCGACAAAAGATTTAGTTCATGAATTAGCCGGTGCGCCATCTTCTATATTAGCCGCTCTGATTCTAGACTTTTCCTTTACTCCGCTCGTAAAGCTAAGTCGAGAAGATAGAGAAAAGAGACTTCTCTCCTGGAAAACATCTGCTTCGCAAACTAAAAGAGGACTCTTTGGGGTTCTCAGGCAATTCAGTATGTATTTACTCTCGAGTAGTAAAGAATACCAAAAATCAATTGGATACGAAGGCTAATATGGGAATTCCTGAAATAAATAATAAAATCATTACTCCGAAAAAACACAAAGAAGTAATCGAAGAAAATAAAATCCGTAACGGCAAGTGGAAATTATCCGCTGATGTTGTGGTTATAGGATCTGGAGCAGGTGGGGCAGTTGCTGCGGCTGAACTTTCTAAGAACGGTTGGAAAGTTGTATTGATAGAAGAAGGATCTTATTTTACACCGGCACAATTTAATGGGGATGAATTTTTATCTAATACCCGTCTTTACCGAGATTCTGGATTTGTTATCACTGAAGAACAAACTTTAAATATCGTGCAAGGTAGAACCCTTGGTGGGTCAACTACTGTCAACTGGCAAACATCGCTTTACCCCCCAATCTATGTCACTGACGAATGGGACAAAAGATTTGGACTCAAAGATTATGCAAAAGAAAAAATGAATCCTTACATAGAAGAAATTCATGCTAGGCTTGGGGTTCACCAAGTCCCAGAGGAATTAATCAACCGGAATAACGATGTTTTGCGCAAGGGCGGAGGAAAGCTTAATCTTCATCCAGAGGTTCTGCCAAATAATAATAGAGGTTGTATCGGTCTTGGAAGATGTGGTATGGGTTGTCCAATCAATGCAAAGCAGTCTATGTTTCTTACTTTTTTACCTGACGCACTTGAAAACGGTGCGCAGATAATTACGAATATGCGTGCAATCAAGATTGAAGATGGAAAAATGAAAAAGGTTATTGCCGAGTTCACGCCGGATCCATATGATAAATACCCGGATGAATTAATCCAAGAAATGGAAATTTCTGCTCCAGTCGTAATCGTAAGCGCGGGCGCAATTGAAGGTCCTGCACTTTTACAAAGATCAAGCCTTGGAAATAATTGGGTTGGAAGAAATTTCAAAGTTCATCCTACGACGACCGTATTTGCCTTATTCGACGAAGAAATAAAAATGTTTTCAGGTCCTCCTCAGTCTATTGTAATTAAGGACGGTCACAATCAGGAAAATACAGGCTACGGCTTCTGGCTAGAAACCGCTCCTTATCGTCCTGCACTTGCTACGTCCGTCGTTCCCTTTTACGGCAAACAGCAATTTGACGTTATGAAAGATTACAAAAATCTACAAGCAGGAATCGTACTCGTGAGAGACGGAGCAGACGGAGAAACAAACGCCCGAGTCGAGTGGAAGTTTGGGAAACGAAAAGTCTACTTTGAAATTACCCCTACCGATGGTCGAAACCTTTTACGTGGATTAAAAATGCTCGCCGAAGTGCAAGTAGCCGCAGGTGCTAAAGAATTAATCTTTCCATTCACTCGATTAAAAAAACCTTATATAGTAGAAAAGAATTCTAACTTCGATTGGGTCTTAAAAGAATCAATTGTATCAGGCTCTATTAACATTGGCTCTGCACATCCTCATGGCTCTATCCAAGCAGCAGACTCTCCCGATAAGGGAGCCATTGCGCCTAACTTTGAACTCTACGGTCACAAGAATATATTTGTCATGGATGCCTCTGTATTTCCAACTGGTCTATCAGTCAATCCGCAGATTACAACGATGAGCCTTAGTCTACGCGCATCACGCGCATTAGCCGCTGAGAAAAAGGAGAGAATTAACTCTTAGAAATACATCGGCATGAGCTGAACTGACACTCATGCCGAGATTTTATTTCGCCCCTTTGGGGCTGAGGATTGTTATTTCCATGTGAAGAATGGATTTCCCTTAATCCTTTTTGGATTATTGACAGACCAATAGAAACAATAGGCAAAAAAATAGATACGATTTTTATAGGTAAAGGAAAGCCTAATCTTGATTCAAATTTAGATGCTGGAAAAATAGAAAAGTATGTTGAAAAATTTACAAAGATATATGAGTGGTTTTTAAAAAATTCGAATGCATTGCCCAATGACTATTTGAAATAAACCGAAAAAAGCAGACCACACATCTAAAATGCCCATTTCAAAAAAGACTTGCTTCTTATACAATTCTTTTTAAGATAAAGCTATTATGCAAAATGCTTATATTTTAACAGGTAATCTCAAGAGCCCTACGATGATAGAATTAGATGAGTCCTTATCTTTAGCTTTGCAAAAAGTGAGAGTAATTATCGAACCAATTCAATCCATCGGAAAGAAACAATCACTCTTACTTACTTTAAATAAAATCCAAACTAAGCAAGAAAAACGAAAATTTGTTTCTCCTCTCAAGGAAGAAATAGATTCCTATATTACTAAGTTACGCGATGATTGGAATTAAATGAAATATTATTTAGATAGTTGTATTGTTATCTACATAATTGAAAAAGTTGCAGATTACCGTGATTTACTTATTGAATTAATTCCTGAAGGCGCGGAGCTAATCGTATCCGATTTGACAAGAATGGAATGTAGAGTCAAACCGATTCAAAGTAAAAATATTCAGTTACTCGAAGAATACGATTTATTTTTTAATGAATCCACCAATATAGTAAATCTAACATCGGATGTAATCGACAAATCCACTGAGATTCGCGCAACATATAATTTTAAAACTCCAGACTCTATTCATTTAGCTGTGCGGTAATTGGCAAAGCAGACTTCTTTATCACGAATGATAAGCGTTTAAATACATTTAAAGATATAGAGGTATTATCCTTACCATCAAAATAGTATCCAAATGAACGCAATACTCTCAATTAAACCAATCTACGCGCACAGCATTCTCTCTGGAAAGAAGAAAGTAGAATTTCGCAAAGCTAGTTTTAAAAGAGATGTAAAGAAAATTTATATTTACTCCTCCTCAGTCATTTTGTTATTGTGCGGATATTCAAGAGTAACCTAAAGCCTACGGGATAATAATTCGATTAGAAATTTTCGGAAAAATGGGACCGGTTGTAAATGTTTGAACATAGCCAGAGACAGCATCTCTATCAATTCCAGTATTTGCGTTTAAAGTAGTTACAGTTCCGTCATTGTTAACTTCTAACATGCTTGAACTAAGAGAAGGATTTGTATCGCTCCCACTAACCTGGTTGCTATCTGCGGCTACTACGTAGAAGCTACATGCCGTACTACTTGTAAAGGAAACTCCTTTGACAGTGCAAGAACTTGCTCCCGGATACCAACCACTACTTATATCTCCTGATGAACTATAATAGATTGGAACTCCATCGAAACTAATACGTGTTATCCTCGTTCCCTCTCTAGTAACAAGCAAAGAATTATTTGTACTTGTTCCGGATTTCAATTGATCATTGCCATTTGGATTAATTTCTATAGCTAGTCGGCTACTAATCTGAAAAAATCTTCCTGCTCCAGAAAGATTTTGCGTTAACCAACAATTACCGTGTTGTGCTCCATCTGAATCCCAATCCTCTGTACCTCTTTTACCCTGTGCATTTAATTTACTTGCTCCTGATTCCAAGACTTGTTTTAATCTATAACCATTTAATTTTATTTTCATGATCGTATTGCCAAATGGAATCGTTTTTGAAAATGTATCCGAAGTTACAACAGTACCCTTTGGAAAAATAGTCGGTCCTCCGAAGTCTTCGCGGATTGTTCCACTAGCGATTAATCCAATGTCTGCCCCAGCCTTCCATGCAAATGCATCAGCTCCTAAATTACCCATTCGTGTTTCACATCCTCTTTGAATTAAACGATCATCGACACGAATATCTAGACCTAAGCTTCCTGCTGCACCAATAGATTGTTGGGAGAGTTGCGCCAAAGCTAGTTTAGTCGCATCATCTAATGGGGCGGCTTTTTGGGTGCATCCAGGTAATAATAGAAAAATCAAATTAATACAAATTAGAATAAAGTTAAATGAGAGCTTATTCATATTATCCTCCGGACTACTTTAATTTAAAAAATAACTAAGCTTTAATTCCATATAACGCTCCCATAAAAAGGAAGACGGGAATGATCTATTGAAAAATCCAATCGTAGATGTGTTTATATCATCATATAGTTTAAAATTCAATGCATTAAAAATACTGAATCTAAATTCCATATTTTTAACTAAATCTTCAGTTGTCGCAATACTAATATTCCAAATATGGTATTGCGGAAGCCTAAAAGATCGAGCAGATTGTTGTTCAAAGGGATAACGAGTATTAGATGCTCTTTCACCTGATATCCAAACCGTGTTATTAACGATGAAATATTTTGTAGCTTCTAGGTTTATTCCTATATTTGCTCTTGATTGAGGCACATCGAGCAGAAAAGTTTTAGTATCCTTACTTGTATTCGGCGGTAATCCACCGTAATCCAAAGCTTCAAACCAGGACGCATTCGCAAAAGCATAATTACGTGTTGAATAAGTAAAACGAAACTCTGCTTCAAATCCATGAACGCTAATACCTCTTAGGTTTCGGAATTTATCATCTGGCCCGGCACTCGCACTCGAAGCAGTGTTAATCCCCTCGATATTTCTCGAAATTTTATTATAAAAGGCATTTGTTAGAAAACTAAACGGCTTATACGGAGTTTGGTATTCCATTCCAATTTCGCCTGTCTGTATAATTTCTGCTTTCAGGTTTCTATTTCCAACAACTCCACCATTTTGATTTGTTTGTGTCTGGTCATACAATTCCTGAAAAGTAGGAGCACGGAAGGCTGAGCCGTACAATAATTTAAAAGAAAGACTTCCATATTTTGTGTGTTCAAAAGGAGTTATTACTACTCCACCTTTTGGATTAATGCTAGTACCAAAATCAGAGTAATTATCGCGCCTAATGCCTGCTGTGACTGCTAACCATTTTAATGGTTCCCATTGAACCTGTAAAAATTGGGCTTTGATTGTTCGTTTTCCGTTTTGGTTTTTTTGAATACCGTCTAACGTTACATCATAATAGAACGGTAGTAGGTTTTGGGTTTTATCTTTTTGATAATTTTGCGTAAAATAAAAATCATTTACACTTAGTTTTTCATATTGTGAGCCGAGGATAATAAAAAAACTTCCGAATGGATTGTATTGAGCAATAATTTCTGCTCCTGTTGTTCCATATTTATAACCAGTTTTTTTTCTTGCGTCTACTCCATAATGACTTAAAAAATCTTTTCGCTCGGTCTGAATATTATCTTTTCTATTGTATGAGTCTCCGTATACCCTTGCACTAAAAGATAATTTCTCTGTGACTGAAATTTTTTGGGTTCCAATATCACCGGTTAGTAATCCAAAATTCAATTCTGAATCAGGGGTTACATACCGTAATTCGCCAAGGTTGGGTCCTTTTGATTCAGTAATTGCCTTAGCACTAACATAGAACAATTCCCCCTTTTGCATTTTTAAAAAAACATTTGTTTGTTTCTTATGGTCATCAGTCTTTAAACCGGAGTTAATTGGAATTGCGGGTAAGGTCAAATTGCATTTTCCCGTTTTCCATTCGGTTGGATTGCATGTATCATCGTATTTTACATTAACACTTGGTCGGTTAGAAATGTATTGTCCTGCATAAGTTGTAAGATTCCAATCACTACCCATATTTAAATTATAATATGCTGTAGGTTCAATTGTATTATTTTGTCCACCACGTGAAGACAAAGTGCCACCTGATTTATTTGATTTACCTGGGTTGCGGGTAATAACGTTTATCACCCCAACAAATGCGTTAGTTCCATGCACGGAGGAACCGGGTCCACGAATGATTTCAACTTTTTCTATTGCATCTGCTCTTATATCTAGAAAGGTAGAGCCATCGTAAAAATTATTAATTCTATGCCCGTCTAAGAGCATCAATACTCCAGATCTTGAGCGAATACCTCGAAATGCGACTTTATAAAAACCAAATTGGTCATAGAATACTTCTACGCCTGGTGCTTGCTTGAGAATGTCTACTAAATTTCTTGCACCGGAATCTATGATTTTCTGGCGACTATAAACTGATACAATAGCTGATGTTTTAGATGTACTTTCTGATTGACCCACTCTTTTGGATACAATTGAAATATCTTCTTCTAACTTGAAAAAATCTTCTTCCGTTGCATCTTCATTTTTAACTTCAAGCTTTTTACTTTTTTCGAACTCTTCTTTCTCTTTCTGGAAGAGCTCTTTTTCTTTTTGAAATTCCTCTCTCTCTTTTGATAGCTGGTCGGCGTCACTAGGCTTTACCGTTTTTTGTGCAAGGAGAATTGAGCTAGCTCCATTGATAATAAATAATAAGAAAAAGAAATTTATCTTTATGTAAAAATTCATGCTGAAACCTTTCGCCAATGTTTCAATATAGGTTTTCGAAAGGCAAGTTTTTCTTTTTAAACTCTATAAAGGTAAACACGAATAAGCCTCAATTTTCAATAGTAATTCTTTTTTTATTTTGGTTACTTCAAGCATCTTCTCTTTTTTCTGTAACTTCTTGTGCTTATATATCAATGAATATTTAACAGAGAGGAAATTATGTTTTTTCGGTTATTGATTTTATTTTTGGTTTCTATTTTGCCAATAATTGCAGAAGAAAAATGGGAGACTGCTGTGTTTGCAGGCGGATGTTTTTGGTGCATGGAGAGTCCGTTCGAAAAAGTAAATGGTGTTAAAGAAGTAGTGAGTGGTTATACCGGTGGATTCAAAGAAAATCCAACTTATGAAGAGGTGAGTTCAGGAACTACTGGACATTTGGAAGCCATTCAAGTTGTTTATAATCCACAAAAAATTTCTTATTCACAGTTGCTTTCTATATTCTGGCGTCAAATAGATCCCACTGATCCGGACGGACAGTTTGTAGATAGAGGCAAACAATACCGTAGCGCTATTTTCTATAAATCAAAAGAAGAAAAAGCGATAGCCGAAAAATCAAAGCAAGAACTTGAAAAAACGAAACGGTTTAGTTCTCCAATCATTACAGAAATCATAGCGGCTACTAATTTTTATCCTGCAGAAGACTATCATCAGGATTATTATAAAAAAAATCCAGTTCGCTATAATTACTATCGTTATGGCTCGGGTAGAGATCAATTCTTGAAGAAAGTTTGGGGCAAAGAATAATTATTTACTCACCCGAACTCAATCATTTCTTT
>JANYCR010000356.1 GCA_025360185.1 Leptospiraceae bacterium
TTACTTATCAAGTGCATCTGTTTATGGGAATCCTAAAGAACTACCTGTGAGTGAAAATGCTAAGATAAATCCAATTTCTCCGTACGGGTATCATAAATATATAGGGGAGATGATTTGTGATGAGTTTAGTAAATTGTATGGAATACACACTGCATCTCTTCGAATATTTTCTGCGTATGGTAATGGTTTAAGAAAGCAAGTGATCTATGATATTTGTAAGAAAGCCATTAGCAGTGAAATTATCCATATGAAAGGCACAGGAAAAGAGAGTCGTGATTTTATTCATATAGAAGATTTATCACAAGCGATTTTTCACATTTACAAATCAGGAAAAATGGAAGGAGACTTTTATAATATTGGTACAGGCGAGGAAATTACAATTCAAGAATTAGTTCTACTGATTTTAAAAATTGCCGCTGTTAAAAAAGAAATTAATTTTACAAACGTAATCCATCAGGGTAGTCCCTTAAATTGGAGAGCTGATATTTCTAAAATTAAAAATCTTGGATTCCGAAAAACTATTTCCATCGAGTCAGGAATTAGGTCGTATGTAAATTGGTTCCAAGGGAGCGTCTCATAATGAAATTACTTTTTCCACTCCTAAACAGTAGCTATATGAATGATGCAGGCTGGATCGCCGCTTCTTATTATATTAAAAACTTGCTTAACGCAATTACTTTTTTGAAAGCAGAGGACATACCTGAGCATATCATTCTTATCCCCGAGAATGCAAAGATGGAATTTATCCTTCCTGAATTTAAAAAAAATTCTTCCTGGATAACGTGGAAATATGTTCCAGAAGAGTTACTCTTTGTTACTCGCATAGTAGAGTTAGATAATTTTATAAATGAAATAGATTATGATGTATTTATTAATTTAAATAACTTGCCTGAATTTAGAATTAACGGGGCGAGCATTTCTTGGATTCCTGATTTTCAGCATAAAAGATTACCTATTTATTTTTCCAAAAAGGAAATCGAAGAGCGTGACATTAACTTCGGCATACAGGCATTAGGCAGTGATGTAGTGTTACTGAGTAGCCAGGATTCGGTGAAAGATTTCAATGAATTTTTTCCATTAGCGAAAGACAAAGCAAGTCTCTATAGGTTTGCATCTATTCTTGCTAAATCTTATTTTGAAATGGATCCGCTGGTAACTTTAAATAAATTTAATATCTCGCAGGAATTTATTTATCTACCCAACCAATTCTGGAAGCATAAGAACCATATGCTTGTTTACCGCGCATGGAAATTGATTCAAGAGAAGGGATATTCGATTGCACTTGTAACGACAGGGGCTGCGACAGATTACCGCTTCCCTGAATACCGGGAAGAATTAAATACTTTCTATAGCGAAAATGGACTTGAAAAATCTATTTTAAACCTTGGTTTTATTACAAGAGAGGAGCAAATTCAGTTATACCGCTGTGCTACCTTTTTATTACAACCGTCCCTTTTTGAAGGGTGGAGTACTTCTATTGAAGATGCAAAGGCTATCGGGTTACCCGTAATTGCCTCTGATTTTTCAGTTCACCCAGAGCAAGTAGTCGATGGAATATTTTTTAAATCTGACAGTCCTGAAGATCTTGCAGAAAAAATTATTTCTTCCTGGGAAAATAGAAAAAAAAATCCGCCTCGACAGTTAAATGAATCCTATGTGGCTAATATAAAGATGGCGGCTGAGTCCTATTTGGAAGCAGTTAAGAAGGCATACACTATTTATTATGAAAGAAAGAAAAATTCTTATACGGACGAATACTTAAACTTACTTAGAAAAAAGAATTTAACCGAGCTGCAAAATTTAAAATCTCAATTATTTCTTCATAGCGCAAACTCCTACGTTTGTCCACGATTGGAAAATGGTGAATTAGTTTTAAACAAAAAAATTCACTCAGGTTTCATGAATCTACGAAATGAAGATTTTGAAATAAGTTTTGGCTTACCTTTTGCAGAAATTAATTTTAGTCAAATTGCCTGGCAACCGATGCAAGATGTTTATTGCAGAATAAAAATAGATAGTATTTTTCTATTTGTAACTAATGGACAAAAAAACGAGGTTCCGATTTCTTCTATTAGCCACACTGGTTACTTGGTAGACGATGACTGGATTGAGTTTATTTCTTTGAATGGATTTTGTTATATTCCGGTTTCTAAAAATTCTCCGGTTAATAAAATTACTATCCGCGGAAAATGGAAAGCATTTGACCATTGGCAATTGAGTGAACGAATTAGTTCAAAGCTACAAGAAAAAGAACTAGAAATACAAAGAGTTCGAAATTCGTTATCTTTTAAATTGGGGAATTTAATCGTTTCTCCTATAGCCAAATTGAGAAAATTAATTTAAGCAGGTTACAATGCCTTTTTTTTCTATCATTTCAGTTACGTTTAATAATAAAGATGGACTTAAAAAAACTCTGCTTAGTCTAGATAGACAAAGGTTTAGAGACTTTGAAATAATAATAGTCGATGGCAATTCAACGGACAAAACCAAGGAATTTATCCAAAAAGTAATTACACCTCAAATTAAATTTATTTCCGAAAACGACAAAGGGATTTATGATGCGCAAAATAAAGGCATTGGTCTTGCTAAGGGCGAATACCTGTTATTCTTAAATGCGGGCGATAGCTTCGAAAACAATTACGTTTTGCAAAAAATGAAAGATGCAGCAGCCAAAACGCCTGATATTTTATACGGAGATATTATCACCATAGATGAGAAAAAAAATACAGAATACTTAAAATATCCGGATACTATATCTTATAATTACTGGTACACGAAAGAATACCTATGTCATCAAGTGATTTTTTTTAATAGGAGAGTTTTTGAAAAATTCGGATTGTATGATTTAAAATTTCGCTTTGCGGCTGATTTTGATATGCTGCAAAGAATTTGGTTTCAGCCTGGCATAACAAAAAAGCATGTCGATACTGTCGTTGTTGTCTATGATCTAGAGGGTGTAAGTGCGAAGGTAGAAAATCGGGCTCTAATTTTTAATGAGTATAGAGCCATTCGAAAGCAACATCATCCGCTCTTTATAAATTTATTTTATTCTCTTATTTATGGAAATGAAATTGCGAAGACAATATGGCTTATTCTCAAAAAAATATTTCGTTTAGTTTTAAAACCGTTTCATATCGTTTTTTCTATGACTAAGCGACTACTCATAAGAACAGATAAAAAAATCTATAAAAGTCTTACCATTGACAGAAATAAAAAACCATTCATTTTGCATTTTTCGACAACCGATCAGGGTGGAGGAGCCGCCAAGGCAGCGCTTAATATTCATAAAAGCTTATTAGAAAAGGGGCAAAACTCCATTATGCTCGTAGCTAAGCGCAACTCAAAAGTAGAGTCAGTAGTTCTTGCAAAAGATAGAACCGGTTTTATGTGGCTATTTGATGTAATTCGTAATCTCAGGCGAAATCGAGAGTATAAAAAAGCTCCAACTAAAACAGGTGTCTTGTATTCCTACCAAAATTATTCTTTTCTAGATTTACAATTAATTCTAGATATTCTTAAACCCGATATTGTTCATTTGCATTGGATCGGTTATAATTATATAAGTATTGAGGATTTAGAAAGAATCAAAGTTCCGATAGTCTGGACTATGCATGATATGTGGCCTTTTTCAGGTGCGGAGCACGTATGCTTTGACGAATCTTATAAGAAAGGTTATTCCGAAAAAGACGATGTAAACCTTTCTGTCTGGAAAAGAAAAAACAAATCCTATATGAGCTTAAATATCCATCCCGTAGGCGTTAGCCGCTGGATGGCAAAAATCGCAAAGGAAAGTTTATTATTTTCGAAATACGATGCGAGTGCTATACCGAATATCCTCCAGACAGATATTTTTTTCCCGAGGGATGCAGAGGAGGCAAGAAAATATTGGCGTTTTAATTCTTCAGATACGATTTTATTATTCGGATCTGATTATAAAGATGTAAATAAAGGCTACTTCGTAATTGAAGGTTTAATTAAAAAATATGAAGAAGAAAAGCGAGATGATATAACTTTTGTAATATTCGGTGGAGCCCCAATTGAAATAAATACAGAGTTTGTAAAGTTAATTCATCTAGGTCATCTTGGCTTAACGGAAGATTTAGCATTGCTTTATTCAGCAGTAACGGTTACGCTAATTCCTTCTAGGCTTGAATCATTTTGTCTTACTGCTGCCGAGTCTATTTCTTGCGGAACGCCTGTAGTTTGCTTTGATACTTCCGGCTTACAGGATATAGTAATGAATGGGGATAATGGATACAGGAGTATTTGTTTTGATGAAAATGATTTTAAGCTGAATACAGATAAAATTATATTTGAGCAAAAACAAACAAAATACAAAAGAGAGAAATTGCACAAATACTGTGTAGATTTTTTCTCCTCAGATAAAATTTCAGAAAGTTATATAAAACTCTATGAATCTATTTTTAATCGTGAGTAAAATATGTTTTTGTAATTTTTAGAATTGGTATTCGATAAAAAATGAAAATAACTCTATTTGTGATGCTTGCCTATTTCATTCAATTTCTTATCTATGATGGACTAGGGTTAATATTCATTAGTCTTTTCTTTCGAAACATAAAGAATACCCCGACGACACATAGACTTTTTCTCGGACTTTTTTTTCTTGTTACTCTATTATCAATCTTACATTTATTTATTCCCATCGATGCCTTTGTCGCATACCCATTAGCTGGTATTGCTATATCGTATAAGTTTTACTGCGCATTGAATGATTTTCTTAAAAGGAAATTAATTCTAAATACTTCATGGAAAAAAAGAGTAAGCTATTTTGCTATTTTTTTCTTATCGATTTCAATAACGATTAATGGAATTGATAACTCTACTCTTTCTCCATATGACGCCGGGCTTTATCACTTTCAGGTAACAAAATGGATTTCTGAAATGTCAATTGTCCCCGGTCTTGGAAATTTACATGGAAGGCTTTCGTTTAATAATACTTGGTTTTATGGTGTATCATTCTTTCAATCTATTTTTTCACAGGGTTACAGTCATTACCTGCTAGTTTCTTTCTGGTATTTAGTCTTACTCTTATATTTATTTTTTATTGTAACAAAGACTATTCGGAAAAAAAGAAAAATATTTTTATTTTCGTTAGCAGTTGTTCAGATTTATTTACTAATTCATTCCCCTTTATTTCTAGTTTCTATTTCCCCGGATTCTATTAATTACTACATTAGCTTATTTCTTCTAACTGAATTATTCATTTATATAAACGGAAATCCGACTGCCTACTTTAAAACGTTTAATCTCTTCTTTGCAGCCTTACTCCTATCTATAAAAGTTATTTCTATTCTAGTATTTTTTCCTTTTATTCTAGTATTTTTTAAATTTCAAAGTAACTTGAGACTGTATCGAAATCATGGGCGCATAATTTTAATTATCTGCTCATTATTTGGATTATTATATTGCATACGAGGTTTTATTTTATCCGGTTATTTTTCTTACCCGATAGCATTTCCTATGCTCGATGTAGAATGGAAGATTCCTCTTTCTACATTAGAGCATGCCACTCGAGAAGTCAGGGGATGGGCTAGAAACCCTGGGGCAGGATATTTGGACTCCTTGAAACAACCTTTCACTGTCTGGGCGAAATACTGGTGGGGATTACATAAGAATGAAACTATAGTAAGGCTACTCGTGATTTGCTTTTCTTCCAGTTTTATTTCTGCGAGTTTATTTTTTTTACAATGGAAACAAAATAGAATGCAGATTGGGTTTGCTGGAATTCTTCTTTCTATTGGAATTGTATTTTGGTTTTTCAATGCGCCTGATCCGCGCTTTATCTTTGGGTTAATTATTTTTTGTATTGCTTATAATTTTTCTATTTGGTTTTTATTTTTGGAAGGAAAATTTGATTTAAGAATCTTAAAAGTTGCCTTATTAATTGCAGCCATTTATCTAGCTAATGGTAGAGTGAAATTTGCCCCGATTCGTGAAAGTGAATTTAATAAGGTTCCCGTTGCAAAAGTTTATTACAGAAAAATCCATTCAGGAATTATCTATATGCCTGTTGATTCCGAGCAATGTTGGGAATCACCTCTACCGTGTATGCCTAATCATAATCCGAATATAAAATTTCGTGGGGAAAGCCTCTCGGATGGCTTCAAATTAAAATAGGAAATATTTAAAAAATGAAATTAAATTTTTCAATGAACTTTTTCGGTCCCGTGGTTTTACTATTTGCTATAATATACTCTTATGTTATCAAATCAAATTCACTATGTAGTTCTGCCCTATGCCAGGGATATGAATTGGTCTATTGGATAATTACAATTTTCCTCATTTCTGTATTTTTTTATTTGCAACCATCTAGTTTAAAAGTTCGAGATAAGAAAGTCTGGGCATTAAGTGGGTTATTATTTTCATTCTTAATTGCATTTAACTGGGAGAATTTAAATGCTAACTTAGTTAGCGATCATATTTATCATGCGCAGGAAGCGCTTCGAAATTTTTCAATGCTTGGGGAAAGATTTTGTAAACAGAATTTGGCACAGTGTGCAGGAGTTCCATTTGCCTCTGTTGTAAATTTTTATTCTCGAACGCTGGCGGGATTATTTTTTATAGTAATTCTTTTGCTCACACAAACTAATCACAGGAAAGTGTTTGCTCTAGCAGCTATCGCATTATTTTTCTTGCTCACTCAATTTCTCAGGCATGAGCAAATTCAATCGGGAGATGTGCATCCTCCGTTAAGACTTGCACCACTCTGGATCGCATCAGCTTTTTTTGGAATTAAAATGTTTTCTTTTCGTGTTGTAGGTATGATTGCTCTTGGATTATTTTCATTTTTCACAATTCATTTTTTTGCAAAAAAGAAAGGGGTTTTGGTTGCTTTTTTTACAGTAGTAATTTTTAGCACGATTCCTATTTTACAGCATGTAGCATATATTGTTGAGCCATCTCTATGGACTACTCTTTCTTGGACAGGGGTTTTATTATTTATTACCTTTGGCAAAAGAGATTCTAATAATTTTTGTATCTGGTTTTTTATTCTAGCATTAGCTTCTTTAATGAGAGCATCTGCGTTTGTTGCCATTATCCCCTTAGGACTTTATTGGTTGAAATTTGCATACGATGCGCATGGATTTCGATTTCTAATACGAAAAGATTTTTATATTCCTATGATACCTATTTTAATTATGCTGCCGTTTACATTTAAAAGCATTGCCATGGGTACACCCGCGACGGGAGGGGATACGAGTAAGTTAACGCTGATGCTACTTTCTGTTCAGTCTTTTCTATCCGTTCGAGTTGCGTATTATTCCATTATGCTTCCCTGGATTGCTTTTTTCCCTCTAGGATTTTTATCGAGTGGTGAGAATAAGATTTTTAAGTTCTTTATAAAATTGCTTTTCTTCACACTTTCCTATATTGTATTCTACTCAATCAATCAGGGTTTATGGGGAATGAGTAGATACCAGGCTGAGTTTATCCTCCCATTTGTAATTGTTGGAATTTTTAATTTTCTTTTTTTCCTGCATGGAAGGTATAGAAAAATTTTCAATATCGTATTAATGTTATTCTTTGGTTATAATCTCTGGGTCTCATGGAGATTTCAATCTTATAGCAATCTGAGAGAGACTGCTATCTTCACAGGACTTAGAGATGGTAGGTCGGCTGGAATTTCAGAAATTGTTTATGATACAAAACTTGCACTTAATGCCGTGAGGGATAGAAACCTATTAGCCACAACTTATTTGGACGGGATTACTTATGGAAGTTTTCCGCAGTTAATGGCTTCAGCTACATTTACGGAATTGGAAGCTATTAATGTAATTGGAAATCCTTGGGGTGGATTTCCAATGGAAGATATTAATAAAAATAAGAAGATAAATGCTATTATTCTCTCCGACTGGGAGCCCGGCAGTGAAAAGGCGAAGAAACTGATAGATCTGAATTGGAGATTAGTCGAGACATTTGAAAATCGTAAGTATAATACGAAGACATATTTGCTGCTTAGAAAATAGGTAACTATACAACATAATGGTGAAATATTTGTAGACATAGAGACGCTTTTTAAAGAAATGTATGAATAGTAATCTTAAACTATGAAATCTAATTTTTGGAAAAATAAAAAAGTTTTTGTTACAGGTCACACTGGGTTTAAAGGTGCTTGGCTTTGTTTGTATTTGGAAACGTTGGGAGCAAAAGTAATCGGCTATAGCCTTGATCCGCCGAGCAAGCCTAGCCTGTTTGAACTCTGTCAGATAGAAAAGAGAATTGAGAAGTCTATTCATGGAGATGTGAATAATCTTGATTATCTGCAAAAAAAAATGATAAACGGCGAGCCAGAATTTGTATTTCATATGGCAGCTCAGTCGCTTGTAAGAGAATCTTATACTAGTCCAATCTATACTTACATGACAAACGTTATGGGCACAGCTAACGTTCTTGAATCAATTCGACATTGTAAGTCTGTGAAGTCTGTTGTGATTATTACAACAGACAAATGTTACGAAAATAAGGAATGGGTTTGGGGCTACAGAGAAGGGGAGCCTTTAGGTGGTTATGATCCTTACTCAAGCAGTAAAGCCTGTGCAGAGTTAGTTACGGCTGCCTATAGAAATTCTTTTTTCAAGAAAGCAGATGCAAGTCTTGATACAGGAATTGCCTCTGTACGAGCAGGTAATGTGATCGGTGGTGGTGACTTTGCCAAAGATAGGCTAATACCGGATTGCCTCAAATCCATTCTAAACCAGGAACCAATTTTAATTCGAAATCCAAATTCAATTAGACCGTGGCAGCATGTTCTTGAGCCGCTGAGTGGTTATATTACACTAGCAGAAAAATTATATGAAGAGCCTAACGTTTATAGCAATGCCTGGAATTTTGGTCCAAATGAGTTAGATGCTAAGCCAGTTTTGCATGTGGTAGAAAGCCTTCTTAAATATAATAAAATATCGTATCATAATGAAATCCGTGTTTCTAAAACAGATTCACTACATGAGGCTCATTATTTAAAATTGGATATATCTAAAGCGCGAACAGAGCTTGGTTGGAAGCCTAAATGGAATTTGGAAACAGCACTCGAAAAAATAATGGATTGGATTTTTGTATATAAAAATAACCAAGATATTCTTGAAATCACTTTAAAACAAATAGAGGAATATTCCAATTCCTAAGAGCAAATTCTAATTAGCCGTAATGGTGTCTTTAGAAAGACTTAGTAATAATTTAACTAGGAAAAAGTTTAAATAGAATGGCACAGAAAAAAAAGAAGAGTTTGATTTCTATTGTTTGTCCTGTATTCAATGAGGAAGTTGCGATACCTTTATTTTACAATCGATTGAATTCAGTTCTTCAGAAAATAAAAAATCAGTGTGATTTTGAAATTATTTTTACAAATAATAGTTCTAGCGATCGTTCCCTAGAAGAGCTTCTTAAATTAAAACAAAAAGATTCGAGAGTTAAGATCATTACTTATTCTAGAAATTTCGGATACCAGGCATCTATTTTGGGCGGCTTAACGTATGCGAGTGGGGAGGCGATTTTATTTATTGATGTGGACTGTGAAGACCCGCCTGAACTCATTCCAGAATTTGTAAATAAATGGCAAGAAGGTTTTGATATTGTATTTGGTATACGAGGCAATCGACCGGAGCCGAAGATAATCACTGCTATGCGCAAGCTTTTTTATAGAATAATGAAAATTGCAGCGGATACTGACATTATCCTCGATATGGCTGAATTTTCTTTGATTACCCAGAGAGTCAAAAATGAAATCGTAAAGAACGGAAATACATTTCCATTTATTAGAGCCGAGATTGCTTTTTCCGGATTTAGAAAGTTTGGAATCAAGTATGATAGGCAGGTTAGAATAGCAGGGGATACTCACTATAACCTTTATGGCATGACCAAGTTTGCGCTTGCAGGTATTTTAAGTATTTCTACTTTTCCGCTCAGGATTGGAGTTTACCTATGGCCTCCTTTGCTTTTATTCAATATACTCATGTTAGTTTGTGTAAAAATCTTTGAAAGTATATTTGCGGCTACTCTTCTTTTGTCGGTAGATTTGCTATATTTAATTTCTTTAGTCACAGCGATTGGCTTATATGTTGCTAGAATCTATAAGAATGGAATTAACCGTCCAGTATTCATTGTTGACTGGAGTCTTAGTTATATGGATGAAACCCTGGAAAAATCCGAATGAATTTGAAATCACTTATTTCTAATTGGGGAAATTATCCTAAGATACAGGCGAATATTTCCGCTTTTGATTCAATTGAAAATTTAAAGACTATTTTAACAAGCAAGGATTTTCCTCACGGGATCGCCCGTGGAAATGGGAGATGTTATGGAGACAGTGCATTATCTGAGAATATTATTTCGACTTTAAAATACAATACTATTCGTAAGTTTGATGCGGCTAATGGTGTTATAACGGCAGAGGCTGGAGTTTTATTTGAAACTATTATTACTGCTGTCTTGCCTTCTGGGTGGTTTCTTCCTGTTACCCCTGGAACTAAATTTGTGACACTCGGTGGGGCTATTGCCTCGGACATTCATGGGAAAAATCACCACAAAGAGGGAAGCTTTTCCAATCATGTCTTGAGTCTTGATTTAATGCTGGAAGACGGGCGAATTGTTCATTGTTCAAAGGAAGAAAACTCAGAGTTATTCTTAGCAACCTGTGGAGGAATGGGCTTAACCGGCATAATAGTATTAGCCACAGTTCAGTTAAAAAAGGTGGAGACTTCTTTCATTAGACAAGAAACTCTTCGGGCAGAAAATATTGATCACTTGATGGATTTGTTTGAATCTTCTAAAGATTGGACTTATAGCGTTTCCTGGGTAGATGCTCTTTCAAAAGGTAAGTCTCTGGGAAGAGGAGTCTTGTTTCGCGGAGAACATGCACTAAAATCAGAAGTTCAGCTTGCAAACTCAAAGGCTGATTACTTAGAATTAAAAATCAAAAAAAATATTTCTATCCCTTTTAATTTTCCTTCTTTTACTCTGAACAAATTAACCGTAATGCTTTTTAATTTTTATTTCTTTCATAAACATTCTAAAGAAATAAAAAAAGACTTTGTATACTTTGATAGTTTTTTTTATCCAATGGATTCCATTTTACATTGGAATAGAATTTATGGAAAGCCAGGGTTTATGGAATATCAATTTGTATTTCCAAAAGATACGAGTCGTAAAGGTCTGAACCAAGTATTTAAAATAATTGCAGAGTCAGGATTAAGCCCTTTCTTTTCAGGTTTGAAACTTTTTGGAAATCAAAATTCTTATTTATCGTTTCCGATGGAAGGATATACGATGGCGTTTGATTTTGCAGTGAATAGAAAAGTATTTGCGCTGCTCGATATGTTAGATCAAGTCATCATTGAATTTGGTGGTAGAGTTTATCTAACTAAGGATGCAAGAATGAATGCAGCAGTGTTTGCAAATACATATAAAAATTCTGAATTATTCAAAAAATTAAAGTCAAAATTCAATCCGAATAATAAGTATCAGTCTCTTCAATCTAGACGAATAGGAATTAGTAGTTAAGTTTATGATCAGAATAATGAATATTATCCCCATAAATATTTACCAAGGATGCAATCGTGCTAAATAACCTTTCCTTGTTGCACAATAATAATTTTAAAAAAATATACACGCTTATATTATTGATTTTTATTCTTGTTGTATCGACTTATTATGGGCAGGGCAGGAAACTAGACGGCAACACGTATATTGTAACTGGTGCGAGGTTTCTAAGTCACGATTTAAAAGATCTTTATGGAGAAACTGGCTCTGCGAAATTTGGATACCAACCACAGGTATCCGCTTTCTATGGACTTTTTTTGACTCTAGGGGATCCGGCGGCTTATCCCCTTTGGATTGCGGCTAACGGCTTATGTGTGTGGTTAACTTATCTTTTATTTTCGATTTACATCGCAAAAAGTAAAATGGATAGCAACCTTTTCTTGCTATTATGCGCATCTGCATATTGGTTTATCATAGATGAAAGTCTTTACATTGGTCAGATGGATTTGAT
>JANYCR010000372.1 GCA_025360185.1 Leptospiraceae bacterium
TAGACCTCTCACGATTTTTCTGAATTGAGCTTAGTCGCAGCTTTTGCCTAGAAGGCTGTTCGAGGTGACAGGGTTAGAGCGTTCTCTTATCGGCGTCCATCCGTAGTAATCTTTAAAGAGTCAAAATGAAATTAGCCTTAAAAATTATTTTATTATCTATATTTTTATTATTTATCCAGTGCGATAAAAAACAAGAAAAGAGTATTTTAAATGAGCATGGACAAAAAGGTGAAATGGATTTAACCAATTGGGATTTTAGCTCACAGGGCTATAAGAAGCTAGATGGGGAATGGAGATTTTATTGGAAAGAACTCAGACCACCCGAAGAGGAGATTCTTAATTTAACTTCTTATCGTTATCCTACGCTGAAAGTTCCTGGCTCCTGGAATGATTTTCAAGTAGATGGAAAAAAAGTTGGTGGTTCGGGTTATGCAACGTATGCGCTTTATCTTCATTTTCCCGAGTCTTTAAAAGGGAAAATCCTTACTCTAAAAATTCCTCACATGGGAACAGCCTATCGACTTTATGTAGAATACGACCTATTAGCCGAAAACGGAATCGTCGGTAAATCATACGAGGAAATGAAACCTCAATACCTAAGCCTGACTCGAAGTTTTATTGTCAGTAGCGAACACATGTTAATCACAATTCATGTTTCTAATTTTCATCATCGCAAGGGCGGTATAAGATTTGATTCGCTTTACTTGGGAAAAGAAGAACAACTCCAAGCTTTGCAGGCTCAAAGCACAATCTATATTTTCTTTTTGATGGGCAGCCTTATTATTATGACTATCTATCATATGGGTCTTTTCTTTCTTAGAAAAGAAGATACAGCGGCACTTGTATTTGGAATTTTTTGTTTTCTAGTTGCGGCTCGTTTGTTTTTTGTTGGAGATGTGTGGATTACGACGATTTTCCCGAACATGGATTGGAGTTGGATGTATAAGTTGGAGTATTTGTCTTTATATCTCACTGCTCCTGCGTTTTCCTTATTCACATATTTTGTTTTTAAAAAAGAATTTCACAAAAAAGTTTTATTTTCTACTCTTATTATTTATGCAATATTTACTTGTATAGTTTTATTTACTAAGCCAAGCCTATTTTCTATGAGCTTAACTTTTTTCCAAGGCGTAGCGGTATTGAATACTCTTTATGCTATTTATGTTATGATTCTGGAAATACGAAATAAAAAAGAAGGAGCGATTGCAGCTCTCATTGGATTTAGTTTTTTTGTATTAACTATAATCAATGATTTACTGTTTAATAATGAAGTTGTTGTTACGGGTTACGGGAATTTGCTTCCATTTGGAGTATTTCTTTTTATTTTTTCTCAATCCTTTATTCTATCTCAAATTTTTTCGAATGCATTCAAATCAGTGAATGTTCTTTCAAATAACTTAAGTCTCACCAATGCGGCTTATAGTCGTTTTGTGCCAGTTGAATTTTTAAAATACCTAAATAAAAAAAGCATTTTGGACATTCAACTCGGTGACCAAATGCAAAAAGAAATGGCAATTCTTTTTTCCGATATTCGTTCTTTCACCGACCTGAGTGAAAAGCTTACACCCAAAGAGAATTTTAATTTTTTGAATTCTTATTTAAAGCGAATGAGCCCTGTTATCCAAAAGAATAATGGTTTCATTGATAAATATATTGGGGATGCAATCATGGCTTTGTTTCCGGGTGATGTGGAAGACGCAATCAACGCAGCAGTGGATATGCAAAAAGAAATTCGAATTTATAATCAACATAGATTGAAATTGGGATATGATCCGATTAAAGTCGGATGTGGAATTCACACAGGAAACTTGATGCTTGGAATCATTGGCGCTGATGATCGAATGGAAGGCACAGTGATTGCGGACTCGGTGAACGTTGCATCTAGAATCGAAGGACTTACCAAGGTGTATGACGCATCTATTTTAATTAGCGATGTGATTTTGAAAAAAGTAAAAGACTCCAGTATTTTTCATTATCGTTATATTGATAAAGTAAAAGTAAAAGGCAAATCAGAATATACCGTAATCTATGAAGTCTATGATGGTCAGCCCGATTTCTTAATTGAATTAAAAAATCAAACAAAGGAATTTTTTGAAAAGGGAATCACACTTTATTACGAAAAGAATTTCAAAGAGGCTATCCCTGCATTCTTGCGAGTAATAGAGATTAACCCTAATGATGTTGCATCTGCAATCTACTTGAAGCGTGCGAAATACTACTTGGAAAATGGAATTGTGGAGTTCTTGGAATGATTTTCAAAGATTACCATGCGAAGGCTTTGGTCGCGAATACTTGGAGCGAAGGGCGGAATGTACACCGAGAGCACCGATAACAAATTCGATAGGAATGAATCCATTAAATTTTTTATCGTATCTTCTATCGTTCTTTTATCGGTGTTAATCGGTGGTATTCTTTTATATACGGTTCATTTATGATGAGAAATCTAATTATAATAACAAGTCTTTGTTTTTTATTTAGTTGTGCTGATAATAAAGTTTATGACGAAGCGCGTAAGATTGCTATTACCCAGTATGCGCTTTCTTGCACTGGTGGATCTTCGAATTCGTGTAAAAGTTCCTGTGACGGCAAATGCGGAATTGACTCTACTTCAACTCTAACAAGTGCGAAGATTGACTGTGCTAAAACCTGCTCGGATGATTGTAATCGAAATTGTAATACGATTATCTTGTTCTTGTTTAATACGAAGGATTGAAAAGATTACCATGCGAAGGCGCTGGTCGCGAATACTTGGAGTGAAGGGCGGAATGAACACCGATAGACACCGATCGCTAACGCTAACACCGATATGCATAATTATTCTTTCAATATTCATTTTACATTCTACTTCTTTATTCTCCCAAGAGGTAAATCAGAGTAATCCGGTAGAACAGAAGCCTGTGTATTCCTTTCCTATTTTAGATGCGCCGTTTAATACAAATCGAGGCTCTATAAGAACGGAAAATAATTCTCCTGTTCCTAGTATGGAACAGTCTCTTCATCTGACGAAGAATTCAATTCAACTTTCGCATCGTGCTTTATTTTATGGATTTGATAAGATCGAGTTAATGAATGAAAATCCTATATTAAAAAGACTCGGACTTATTAGTTTTGATTTTCTTTTTTATGTAAGTCCCATTCCTTTAAATATTTCCTGGATGCATGAAGAGTGGCATAGGGCTGTTATGGGTAATGGAGGTATATCCTCCTTTAACGACGTGTATATTGCAAAACCATTTGCAGAGTCAATTAGTGTTAGCCACGTAAAAGACTCTGAACTCATTCGACTCAAGAAAGATCATCCTGCTGATATGGTGCGACTTGCCGCTGCCGGTATGGAATCTCAGACGCAACTAAATCTACAACTTCGGAAAGATTCTTTTTTTTATGGGACTCCTTCTTATATGGATGCACCAACGCAATGGATTAATGTAACGAATAATATTGGTTATCTACAAACCTGCTCGAATAGAAGCTCGGATAAATTTACTATTAAAGCAAACTTAGAAGAGAGAAGTATTTCTCAGAGAGACTTTGTGGGTCTGGATTGTAACGCCTGGGTGTATGATTTGTTTCGTCCGAATGAGCCTTATGAACTTAGAGGGACTCATCCGACCGGAGTTGGAATTGACAGGTATATAAAATACAGCAATGAAACAAATTTAAATACTCGCTTTCAAAATTATTTTTTATATGGAAGTAGCAATCGTCACGCTGATTTGAC
>JANYCR010000445.1 GCA_025360185.1 Leptospiraceae bacterium
TTCATACCAGGATTGAAATTTTGAATAAGAAGTTCTTACGTCGGTTCGTTCATAAGGCCATTTCCAATTTCCAGGTATCATCACTGCCCAGGGAAATCCTTTTGCATCTAGATACTGATCTGTTCCATCAGTCTTCGTGTATTTTCCAGCAAAATGAATCTCTTGTTTCGTATCTAAAACATAGATATATAAATCATAGGGCACAGCACCTAAACTAGTCTTTGAAATTGGCTGTAATAAAATTACTTCTAACTCTGCTTTTTTTCCAAGAACAAAAGTCTGACCAATTGCGGTATTAGAAGCGGAAATTGTAGTATTGCTCTTAGGTAGAATTTCGACTCCTGCAAATTGAGGAATACTTGTATTAGTTTGTAATTCAACAACATCAGTTTCTGTTAATCTTTTTAAAGAATAATTTGCATTATTCACTCCGGGAAGGTTCAAACGGAGTATATGGTTGTAACCCGCCCCTTTTGCGACATGTTGGTAGTAGCCGCGCACACGAACTACTTGTCCGCTTGCGTTCAAGTCTTCTTCGTAGCGAATTCGAACTGTGTAATCGTTAAAGTCTGCGTCTCCTTGCTTTGGATAAAGGTCCTCAAAGGATACAGTATAGTATCCACTAGTAGGGTATTTAATTTTTGCAGAGCGAGTTGGATCGTCCGGGTATGCATCATCTGCATCGGCAACTCCATCTTTGTCGGTATCTACGATAGTTACATGTTGTGATACTCCAATCATATACATGGTTCTTCTAATTCCATATACTCCCTTGATGTCAACTAATGCTCTATGCTCTACGCCACCATAGTTTACAACTAACGATACTTGGCTTGTAGTAGAATTGACAGTAAAACTTCCAGTTACATTTCCATTTGGGTCAACCACTGCTTGAAAATAAGTGGTATAATTATCTGGATCGTTTGCATCTCCAATCTGAACTAAAGCTCCAGTCGCAGGATGCTCAGCAAAGTCATAAGCTAAAATGTCTAAAGTCAATGTCTTTGTTGTATCAAAAATAAAATCGGTAGGGCTACCAGTGTTATCGCTTACTGTCATGGTAAAATTTTGTGTCCCTGTTGGAGCAGGTATTGAAGGGTTTGCAGGCACATTAGGAGTAGCCGCACTTGGTTCTCCCACGCCCGCTGTCTGGGTTGTTTGCACAAGACCTACGAGCCATAGATAATTTGGATCTTGTTTCGAAGAGCACCCAACTAGAATGAATAATAAAGTAAATAAGACGGTTTTAGAGTTCATGATTCTACCCTCCATTAGAAAGTATAGAGATTATTATATGCTAGAGCAACGTCCAATACAATAACCCGAAAGGACTAGTTTTACTTTTTTTTACTTGCTATTTGCAATAAATTCTATTTTAAATGTAATGTCCAGGTTGTATTACTAGTAAATACTAGCGCAATTTCTCCGTATGAAAAATTTATCTCCACAAAAAATAGATCGGTTGTTCAAAGATTTTTATTTGAATAAAGAAACAATTCAGACTCTATGCGCCAAATATGGTATTAGCCGTTATCAATTTTATAAATTTAAAAAACTGCATCCTAAAAAAAGTTTTTATGATTACACATTGAAAGAATGGGTTCGATCTTGTCTTGAACAAGACCCAAAGGGTAGCGCAGAGGATATTCGTAATTACCTTAGCTATGTGAATAAGACAGAGTATACGCTAAAAGAAATTGAGTCTGTCTTATCTGCACTCTAATGCTTTATCTTTAAAGTTTTTGCAATTTAGACTTCCGTCCGGAAAGTAAGTAACTCTACTTATAAACTCAGTATTTGAATTGAAACTCTCTTCTGCTTCTAATTTTCCATCTGCAAAGTATAACTTCCAAAGACCGATTTTATTATCCTTTGAGTAACTACCGGTATATTCTAATTTGCCGTTAAAATAGTATTTTTCCCATTTTCCTGATTTAAAACCAGCTGTGTATTCCCCTCTCTCTTCTAACTTACCATCCTGGTAATAACGTTCATAAGACCCGTGCTCATTACCTAGTAGATTGGTTTCGACCCAAACCTCTCTTTTATGATCTTTACTGAAGTTTTGTTTGTAGTAAATATTTCCGTTCGGAAAGTACCAGTACCAAAGTCCGTCTTTATAATTATCAGCATAAATTCCTATGCTCAATAGATTGCCATTGAACTCAGAGAAATATTTACATTCTCCATTTCGCAATCCGTTTACACCTAAATTGCAATCAAAATAAAGCTTTCCATTTTCATACCATACAAGCTCATGTCGATCTTTCATGAGAGTAAAAATATTCTTCTTCCTATCAAACTTTGCTTCTTTAGGAACGCCAGCGGGTAATTTCGTTTGGCTGTCCATATTACAGAATGCAAATTGAAAAAGAAAACCAAAAAGTAAAATTGTTTTTATATAATTCATAATTTATCTGAATTCAGCCTCTATCTTACGTCGATTTACATCAATTATTTTTTACAAAAGACTATATATCTTTACTGGATGAATGCGCCCTTTTACTCGCACAGTATCGATCTCTCTATAATCAAATATATTTGCTTTTTGTAGAACATCTTCTGAAATAAGAATTTGTTCTCCATATTGTTTTGTCAATTGCTCAATTCTAGATGCGAGATTTACAACGTCGCCGATGACAGTATACTCTTTACGCAAATCAGAGCCAACATTACCAGTGACGGCATCGCCTGAATGTAAACCGATTCCGATTTTTGTGGGAGGAATTTTTCCTGCTTGATTAAATTCTTTTACTTTTTCTAAAATTTCCTTAGAAGCTTGAACAGCGTTTACACAGTCTTTGCCGTTGGATAGGGGTGCTCCAAATACAGCCATGAAACCGTCTCCTAGGAATTTATTTATAATTCCATTGTTTTGATTTACAATTTGAATCATAAATTCAAATAGAGTATTTAAAAAATTCACCACTTCAACAGGACTCTTATTTTCTGAGAAGGATGTAAAATTACGAATATCTAAGAACATGACGCATACATGTTTGATTTCACTTTCAATTTCTACATTTTGATTTAAAAGTTTATCAACTACTTCCGGGGAGACATGCTGCCCAAAAATACTCATCAATTGTTTTCTTTCTTCAAGACTTTCGATTGATTTTAAAAATCCATCTTTAATTTGAGTTGCGACAAATCCTGATATACCTCCACCAATTAAGAAAAAAACTGCTCTTAAGACGAGAGTAGGAACTTCGGCAGAAATTAAATTTCCACTTTGAATTTGGTTAGTCTGATAAAAATAAAGAGATATCGTTAAGTATTCTGAAGCGGCTATAAATGATGTAAATAGAGAAAGTTTTAAATTCAGTCTGAGTGTTGAAAGCATTATAAAAAAGAAATACACAAAAATGATAGGCGAAAGTATTGCATCGGTTGGATTTTGAAAATTAGCAAAGATTAAAATTCCGACGGAAGGCACAGTGGTTTCTAAAAATGCATTCATGTATCGAATTATTTCAGGAGGTTGTTTTTTATTTTCAATAAATGTTGAAAATCCCTTTCTTGCTAAAAGTTCATAAATAAAAAATAATCCCAGAAGTAAGCCAGCATACTTTGTTCCTTCTTTTGTGTTTGGATATTTAGAAATGATAGAATCCGGAGCAAAAAAATGAAGCATGAGTTGCATAATGAATATAAAAAAAACTAAGACTGCAATGATTGTTACGCGCTTCTTCTCATTAAGGAGTGTTTGCCTGGAAAATTCATCTTGAAAACTATTTCGAATTCCGGGCATAAGCAAATCTAAAATTTTTGGCCTTATATGTTTCATGAAAATATCCTTTCCAAATCTAAATATTAACTAGATCATTTGCTCAATTAACTTATAAATTTTTTCTTCTTGGTTTTCGTCTGGTTGTTCTAATACCTTATTCAAAACATCATGAAGTATAAGACCCATTTTGCGCTTGTCGAGTAAAGGAAACTTTGCCATGATTTGATTTCCATTGACGGCTAATTCTTTTAGAATCAGCGCATCTTTTGATTCTAAAATTTGGAGAACAGTATTCTGGAAATCTAAAAAAAATTCTTTGTCTGATAATATTTCTAAGTAGCTTAGAATTCCCGCTAGTGTCGAATCCATTCTTCTATTTCCGGAATAGGCAATTACTTTGGAAAGGAATTTTCTTATCTCAGTCAAGTCTGTATTTTTTGTTTGGTAATTTTCTTTAAATAACTCTAAATAGAATAAGGCATCTTTCGTATTTGTTTTTGAGTAACGAAAGTCTTTTAGTATTTGTTCGGCAAGTTGTAGTTTGTCATTATCTTCTAAAAGCCAATCGAGTAAATAGGCAAGTCTTAGTCCAAGTGGGGCTACTAAAAGTTTGCCTATTGGTTGTAGATTAAATTCTTCTGACTTCAAATTGATTTTAACTTTTGTAAAAAGCTCAAATATTTGGTTCTTATAAAGCTCACGTAGTCCTATGAAAGGATTATTGGAGATTAAAATTTTATTTAATTCATCATGGAATCGTTCTCTAGAAATTTTTTCTGTAATATGTCTTGTTTTAAAAATAGCTTTATAGGTTTCTGGTTCAATGGTAAAGCCTAGAGTTGATTGAAAGCGGATAGCGCGTATTGGTCGCAGTCCATCTTCCCCAAATCTTTCAAGTGGATTTCCAATAGTGCGGATGATTTTATTTTCAATATCTTCTATTCCATTGTTTTCATCTATTAGCCGCTCGGAAATTAAATCCAATGCAATTGCGTTCATAGTGAAATCACGTCTCTTCATATCTTCAGATAGGCTTGCACCAAATTCAATTTTATCAGGTCGTCTTCCATCTGTATAGTCTATGTCTTTACGATAGGTTGTAATTTCATATGCATTATCGCCTAACATCACAGTAACCGTTCCATGCTGGATTCCAGTTTCAATGACTCGTTTAAATTTCCTTTTGACTTCCTCTGGCTGCATCGAAGTGGCTAGGTCATATTCATGTGGATTTTTTCCGAGGATTAAATCTCGAACGGAGCCACCGATTAAGAAAGATTCTTTTCCTGAATCGTGAATTTGTCCAGAGATGAAGTGTAAATCTTTTGTAAAAGTTTCGGGGATACTAGCTATTAAACTCTTAGCACTCAGCATTAGGAAAGAGCAAGCTCATCTAATTTGTCAGATATGGCATCTAATAAAACTTGTTTTTTTATTTTTCCGGTAAGTTCAATTGAATTTTTTTGTTTATATCTGGAGGGAAGAGAGTTGAGAATGTCAATATAAAATTGAATAAATTTTGCCTCATCCCAATGAATAGATTTATATTTAGGAAGAAGTTCTTTTAAGCAATCCTTCACTCTCTTTTCATTTGAATTAGAAACAGAGGAAGTCCACTTTTTTATTTTAATGACTTTTTCAACTTTTACTGACAATTTTTACAAAGACCTCTGATTATAATTTCGAAAGACCTGACTCTAAAGTCTTGCACATTTTTTTTAAATTGAAATTTATACGAATCTTCATCGAAACATTCCATCTTGCCACACAAGTCACAAACGAGATGACTGTGTTCTGGCTTCGCTTCATTTTTAATTTCAAAATATGTAATTCTCTCATTGGAAGGCAATGACTTAATAATTTTTTTTTCGGTAAATTCAGATAAAGTTCTGTAAACTGTAACCCTATCCCAGGTGTCTTTTTCCGGTAAATGTTCCATTATATAGGTATGAGTGATCGGTTTATGAGTATGGTATAGAATTTTTAATACTTCTAGCCTACTTCGAGTTATCTTAAGATCGGCTTTATGCAATATTTCTTTTAGATCTTCTTGTTTTACCATGGTTTACTCTTTATAAATTTCGGCAGTTTCATTCCAAATAGACCTGTATTTAATGCCAAGTTGAATATTGGCTTTGAGTAATTCTTGGATTTTTATGCTCTTATCCGGATCTAAAATTAATTTCATAAAAGGAACTTCTTGCTTTCGGGAAATAATTTCTTCAATTTCTTGTTCCGACTTTTCAAGACTGGATTCACATTCCGATTTGTATTCATCGAATTTATATTCTGAGCAGAGTGCTGCTATCGTCATATGGTCATTAGCCTTAATTGCTTCTCTTATCTTAATCTCGTAAGGCTTCTTTTTGCAGAAAGAAAGCAAACATAGTAGGATTAATATTGTAGGTAAAAAGAATATGGTGGTATATTTTCTTTGGGGCATCGCTGTTGTTAATCCAAGGTTACCAAAATAATTCATTTGAATACTAAGCCAAATACATAAAAAATAAAATAATAATTAAGACTAAGAGGATACCAATGATTACACTCATCATTTTTCCCAACTCGGACCGGTCATCTTTTTTGGCAACTTGCGGAGTTTTTTTCGAAATTGCAAGTTTTACAGGTCTTTCTTCAAAGGCACGAAGTAAAACTCCATTTGGTCCTTTTGCAAAAATATGGTATTCATTCTTACCGCCGGTAATGATCTTTAAAAATTCACCAGCTATTGGCTTGATTGTTCCTTCTTTTGTAACGGCTCCAACACTTTTAGCTAATGCAATTTCCTCACTTGTCTGAAACGGCAATACAAAAAGAAGTTTCATATTTTCTTTTAGGCTATCAAAATCAATGCCTGCTACTGGAGCTACTACCGTTTTACATACTACAACTTGTTTATATTCTTTTTGTACTTCATTTATTAATGACTCAGCTTTCAATTTTTCAGCGGAGTTTTCAAAAATTGGGACTACAATTTTTTTTGGCTCAGTTTTTATTTCTTTGTAAGGGTTTAATATTGGAGCATATATGGCGCCTAACGGGTTATTGATTCTAAATTTAAGACTAGAAACTTTTTCCATATCAATTTGAACCTTGGAGGTTTGAATTCTTAATTCGCTGTTTATGATTTGTTGAGCTAACATACAAAAATCATTGAAATTCTTTTTTGCAATTTTGGGAAAATGAAGAAGCATAACCTGTGGGTCGAGTCCCTTATAGATAGAACGTCCAATTCTGTCTGATAGAGGTCTCTCTATTCCACCGCCCTTGACTGCTTCGATTAAGTCTTTTAAAAATTGCGCAGAATTTTCGAATGTTCTGATTCTATTGAGTAACGGCGAATTTCCGAAAACGGAAAAAACCTCCAGCAAATCTCCTTTCTCTAGTGAGAATAGGAATATCATAACTCCACTCCTACTTTCCACTAGGATAGAGGCTTTAATAAGTAGGGCATCAATTAATTTACCTTCTAGTAAAAGCGTGACATTTTCCTCTGAGGAAACTGATTCACGTGCCATTACAATCAATTCATTTTGTTCATTTGGTGTTTCATTTTCGGACGACATTTTCTTTAGCCTTTAAATTTTAATATCGGAAAAATATCCTTAATGCCCGGCATTAAATCCAAACCGAATGGGCACATGTTCTGGATGCATTGGTAATTCCACTTTCGCTACGGTTTCACGATTGATTTTGGATGAATAGATAGTAAATACATGTCTATCAAAACCACTTTGAGCCAATAGAATTTCGACCATTGTAATCCCCATTCCGGCTCCCTCTGTATTATCTCCATGGTCGATGTAAAATTCAAAAAGATTATCGTATTTTTTGGCTTTCATAAATTTCTCTCTAATTCGTTCTTCTTCTTTTTGTAAGAGAGGAAAATTATTGATTATCCTTAAAACTATTTTTTTTGAATCATAAAAAAACTTAATCTTAATATAAAATCCATGGTTCTTCATTCTGCTTCTGTAATACGGAAATTTTTTATCTGTCAGGTTATCTTTAAAAGAATTCATAAACTTATCATATTCTGAATCATTCGTTGGATCAATTCCCATCTCTTTAAATGCTAATCTTTTTATCGCCGCCTTTGTTGAATTGACGATTAGCTCTTTAGCACAAGTATAAAGTAAATCCATTAGCTCCAATTTCCCATATTTTGCTAGAAGAGTCTTAATGATAAATTTAAGTTTAGCTTCTCCTACTTCACCTAAAACATACGTAATCAAACTGATTGTTTTATTTTCAGTTATACCTTCCAATACTTTTCTTTTGAATGTTTCATTCAAAAGGTGCTCATCATTATTGGGTAAGGTATGTTCTGTATTTTCCATAAATCTGAGAAATCAAAGTTTATTGATTACGTCCATTACAGCGCCAATTTCTGCTTTGCAATTTAAAATTGAATTAACAAGTTTAGTGTCTATTTTTTCGATTTGATTAGAATGAAATTGAACTTTAAACTCTGTAAATTTAAGTCCATTGGCAGTCGA
Organism: Leptospiraceae bacterium; assembly: GCA_025360185.1. Taxonomy (GTDB): domain Bacteria; phylum Spirochaetota; class Leptospiria; order Leptospirales; family Leptospiraceae; genus UBA2033. The sequence goes on from JANYCR010000445.1 coordinate 8,230, forward strand.
AATAACGACAGCATTTTCACCGCGTTTAATATTGCCTTTATCTATTTGTTTAAATAAAGCGGCTAACGCAACACCTGTATGAGGGTCATTGTATAAACCATGAAGGTCTCCACGGGCTGCTGCATCGGCTAATTCGTGTTCGTCGGCTTCTTCTACGATACCATTGAATTTTTGAAGTGTTCTTGTTGCTTTTTTAATAGATACAGGATTTCCAATTTGAATAGCAGACGCTAAAGTTTTTTTTGCATCAATAGGGGCAAATTCTGAATAGCCTTTTAAATAGGATAGGTATAAAGGATTCGCGTTATGGGCCTGCGCTAATACTATTCGGGGTAATTTAGAAATCAGACCTAGCTCGAATAACATTTCAAAACCACTTCCTAGTGCGGACACATTACCGAGATTACCCCCTGGAATTACAATCCAATCTGGAACTTCCCAACCAAGTTGTTGTACAATCTCTACCGAAATTGTTTTTTGTCCTTCGATTCGAAGAGAGTTCATTGAATTGGCTAAATAGATTCCAGCCTCTCTTGCGACCTCTTGGACTATTTTCATACAACCATCGAAGTCAGTATCGAGTGAAATGACTTTAGCTCCATTCGAAACTGGTTGAATCAGTTGGGCATTAGAAACTTTATTTGCCGGTAAAAATACAATTGTAGGTATGCCAGCCTTAGCCGCATAGGATGCAAGCGCAGCAGATGTATCTCCAGTGCTAGCACAGGCGACAGCTTTGATCTTAATTCCATCTGTAATGAGTTGGTTTACGTGACTGACTAAAACAGTCATTCCAAGATCTTTGAATGATCCGGTGTGAGAAACGCCACATTGCTTTATATAAAGTTTAGATAGACCCAGTTCTTTTGCTAGACGTTTCGCTTCATAGAGATGAGTTTTACCTTCTCCAGAGCTAATAATATTTTCTTCCCGCATTGCAGGTAGAACCCACTCTCTCTTGTTCCAAATACCTGATTGGTTGGGAAAGCGAACGTCTTTTAAACGTTCATCAAAGAGGGATTTCCATTCCTCTGAAGATGTTTTTTTTAATTCATTGAAATCATGTTTAACCTGAAGTAAGTCACCACATTTTTTGCATAGATAGACGATTTCTTGTAATTCGTATTCGCATTTACAATTAGGGTTAATGCATTGAAAGATTGCTGAATATTTGGGTTTAGATGTAACGAGTGCCATAAGTTTATGTTTCAATTTATAGGTAATATGGCAAATATAGCAAGAAAAAATTTACTAAATTGCAATTTGAAAGAAATTAAAGCCTACCGATATAGCGGGTGGTAATTAGTTTTGGAGGCATTCTCTATCATTTCTTTCATAGCAGGGTGTTTCTTAATTAAGCTTAGAGCTTTTTGAGTTAGCATCTTTCCATTCATTGTATTATTCCATACATTGAGTCCAGAAGGATGTGGTAAGGCGATCCAATCGAAACTAACTCCGTAAAGATTGGTTACAAAGCTTTTACCAATTACATCATCGAGTTTATATTTCTTATTGAGGGTTAAAAGATCAATTGCCATTTTTCCAATTGGTATTACGAGCTCTGGTTTGTGAAATTCGATTTCGTATTTTAGGTAGACACTACAATTTTGAATTTCTTCGGGAGAAGGTCGTCTGTCGCCTGATTTAGCCTTTCCAGGAAAGCATCTGCAAACAGCGGACATATTTACTTTTTGTCTATAAATTTCTTCTTCAATTCCAATGGACTTAAACCATTTGAATAAAGTTTTACCAGCAGTATAGGAGAACGGCTTACCATGTTTTTCCTCATGAATCCCAGGAGCCTGTCCAATGGAAATGACTTTCGTTTTTTTTACAGAGCCAACTATTGGTTTGCCCTGCATAGCTTTACATTTTTGACAGGAGTAAAGTGTTGTTATAAATTCGTTGTAGGATTTAAATTGCATAGTTTATACTGTCACCTCGAACTGTCCTATCGTGAGGGGTCTATCTAACAAAAAAAGTATTAGATTAACCTTCACTATCTAAGGAATATAGATCTCTCACGATAAAGCTGTTCGAGATGACTGTGTAAATATCCTTCTGTGTTCATTCCCTAATCGCTTCGCCTGGCAAATCCTTAAATCACCTTTCTATCTATCAAGATAATAAAGTTTACAACATACAAATGAAAAATACTAAAGAAGAAAAAGAAGCGGGCAAATTTTTTAGATTCAGAAAGCATTAAGCGAACAGAGAGGTAAATCATAAGTAGGCAAAGAGCAATAGATGAATACAAATAAAAAATCCCGACCTTACCGGATACAAAGTAAAATGCTACACAGGAGATTGAATAAAGAATCGTATAAATAAAAATTGCCTGGACAGTTTTTTTAAGCCCCCGCACGACAGGCATCATTGGAAATTCAGCAGAGTTATAATCATCTTTTAGGAAAATGGCGAGTGCCCAGAAATGTGCAGGTGTCCATAAAAAAATCATAGCAAATAAAATCCATGCCGGTAGCGGCAAAGTGTTCGTTACCGCTGCATACCCAATCAAAGGACCTATGCAACCAGAAATTCCACCGATTACAATATTCTGATCTGTTCTAGGCTTTAAATAAATCGTATAGAGAAAAATATAGAGAAGTAGTCCGACTAATGCGCATAAGGCGGTAAGGAGATTCACATAATAAAAAAGTATTGCAAAAGAAATTAAAATCATCATGAGTCCAACTAGTAAGGCGGTTTTGGGTTGAATTTCTCCTTTAGGCAAAGGACGATTTTTTGTCCTTTCCATTCTTGCGTCTTTATCAATCTCAATATATTGATTTAAAACGAAAGAGGCAGATGACATGAAAAAAGTTCCAAGGAGTGTCATTGCAATTAGAAACCCAGAAGGATGTCCATCTCCGCCTAAGTATAATCCTGGCAAAGAAGTGACGAGGACAAGCGAAGTTACCCTCGGTTTAATCAGTTTATTCCAAATAGATATATATTTTAACATGAGCGGTTAGATAGAATTATCCTCAGGCAAAAGTCGATAGTATAGAGCCGTATAGACTAAGATAAACAGGGCAACTCCCATACCTGTATGAGCGGCGGTAATAAGAGTAGGAAGTTGAAATAGAACATTAGAAACTCCTAATATAATTTGAACCCCAACAGAGTAAAGAGCCATTCTTAAAAAAAGTCGCGTTCGATTGTTGTAAGATTGGAAAATGGAAATTACAAAATTGGTAATGACAAACACTAAAATAATATAAGCCATGATTCGATGCTCCATTTGGAGACGCACTAAACCTTCCATCTTGGGAAACCAGTAACCATTACAAGTTGGCCAGTCGGGACAGGCAAGTCCCGCATAATTTGAACTAACCCTTCCGCCTGCAAATAATTGAATAGAAATAAAAAATAAAGTTAGAGAGATTAGAATATTTTTGCGGCTAAAAATTTTATTCCACTCTATTAAATGAATTTTTTCAGTTTGCATTTTTAAAATAAAATTAGCTTTTGCAGTAATACTAACAATTAAAGTAAAAAGAAAAACCGCGTTGAGTAAATGCATATTAACCGTTCCCGGATCTAACAACTTGGTAACAGTGAGTTTTCCAAGAATTACTTGATTGACCAAAACAACAAGAGAGGTAAATGCAAGTAAACCGAAACGAGCACGCAATTCAGAATTTTTAAATATTATAATAGCTAAGGCTAATATAACGAAGCCCAAAAGACCAGAATAAATTCGATGTCCCACTTCCATCCAGATTCTAAACTCTGGCGGCGGAATTACTTTACCGTGACAAAGAGGCCAGTCAGGACAAGCAAGACCTGAATCCGTTGCTCTAACAAGAGGTCCAAATAAGATATTAATAAAAATTAAAATGGAAAGTAAGAAAGCTAACTTATAAACAATTGAAATAGATTTCCGAAAAGATTCATTCATCCTATTCTCTAGCACCAGCTTGTCTGAGCATTGTGACTATCTCAGGCCTTCCTCCCTTTAAAGCAAAACTAAGGGCAGACTCTTCTACATTGGTTCTAGCATTCGGGTTTGCTTTATTTTCAAGAAGAATACTAATAGTATCTTTTCGAGCATAGAACACTGCATGAACCAAGGCAGTCTTTCCTTCTTTGTCCTTCGCATTTACTAAAATTCCAGGGCGACTGAGAAGATAACGTAGAATATCCACATGACCGTTAGCCGCAGAATATATAAGAGCAGTCCTTCCCGTTTCTTTATGTTTGCGATTGATATCGGCTCCCGCTTCAACAAGTGTCTTGACTATTTCTAGATTATTGTCGGCACAGGAAATAAGCAAGGGAGTCATCTCCCTTGAATCAGTTGCATTTAGATTAACCTTAGACTTGAGAAGAACTTTTACCTTTTCAATATTTGCATCCCTTACAGCTTCTAAAAGTTCATCGTTAATATCTGCACTTAAAGAAGAAAGGGAAACTAGGAGGCTAATCAATAGTAAACGAATTTTCACGCGTGGCCTCTTAAGCGCAAGCAACGATTAAATCGCCGCCGGCTTTCACTTCTCCATTTTGGTCTACAGCTTCGACACTAACAGTGATTAGCTTCTCACCGTTCTCTTCTTTCTTTCTTTTAACGGTTCCTTTGCAGGTAAGCACAGATCCTAGCTTGGTCATAGATTTGAACTTTATACCGAAGAATTTTATTTGCCTTTGGTCAGCCCAATTGGTGCAAGCACGTCCAATAAGAGCCATAACAAACATACCATGAGCAATCGTTCCATCTAGACCATTTGCGATTGCAAATTCTTTGTCGTTGTGAATAGGATTAAAATCTCCACTCGCTCCCGCATAACGCACGAGATTTGCGTGAGTGATTGCAGGCAAGTTGAGAGAAGGAATTTCCTGACCAACTTCTAGTTTATCAAATTCGATTTTCATAAATAATTACTCCTTAGTTAGGGCGAATGACGATTGCCATTTCAGCTTGGATGCATGGTTCATTCTTTGCATTGTGGTAGGTGGTTCTAAATGTAACCATGTCCATCTTGCCAGTCTTAACATCTACGATTTCAGATTGTGCCCAGACATTTCCAGGATAGAGCGGTTTCAGATAAGTATACTCTTCTTTTAAATGAAGAAGTCGCTTGATGTCGATTCCAAAAGAAGTCATATCTTCCCAGATTTTTGGATAACCCCAAAACTGAATGGAAGTTTGGAAAGTGGGGGGTGCAGGTATATCATCGTAACCCGCTTTCTTTGCGGCTTCCAAGTCAAAATAGATTGGATTTGTTTCGCCAATCGCTATGCAAAACTCTTTTATCTTTCCACGCTCGACCACAAAATCAAAACGGTCCATTTTCTTTCCAACAATGTCCTTGGAAAGTGTGCTAGCAGTTTCACTCATAATTAGAACTCCGTGTGTAATACTGATTCTACATATTTCAAAATTCAGGTATTCAGTCTATTCTTTATTTTCGGGTGTGTGTGGATGAAGAATGTGGGCGTTACCGGCGATTTTTTGCCACAGAGACACGGAGGCACAGAGGAAGGACCTAGTCATTAACGCTCTTGAGTAGAGGAATCTTATTGATTTAGTATGCGTCTTTTCTCTGGTCAATCGAAAGAATGAAAACGATGTTTTCGATTTCATTAATTTCATAGAAGACTCTATAGTTTCCAATTCTGTATCTCCAAGTTGGCAGAGAGTAGTTCTTTAATTTTTTAATATTTAGTCCACAACTTGGTTCTTTACTTAATTGTGGGTATATGTATTGATTGAGTTTATTTTCAATCATGGCTTTCCTATTTTTCGGAAGTTTTTCCGTATCGGATTGGAATTGAGTTGTTTCGAATATTCTAAACTTTGACAAACTTGCCTCGTTTAGCTTTAGCGTCCTTTCTTCCGTTTGCTAATTTTTTTAAAAGTTGTTTGTCTTCTAAAATTTCTTTTGTTTCGAAGTCGTCTGTTAGTTCTATTTCATTTATATATTTTTTAGTAGCGGTTTCAATAAAGTTGGACAAAGAACGATTTTCTAGTTTAGCAAAACTATTAAATTGCTTTAGGAGAGTCTCATCTATTCTCATAGTAACTATTTTTGTCATGGTATCCTCCAAAACTACATTGTAATACAACGTATGCTAATTGTCAAATGTTTCGTGTTCTTTATGAGAGTTGCATAAAAAGAAAAACGAATCAATTCCCTAAGATTTCTTTTCAAGTATGGAGAGCTTTCGGATGAGAAAATAGAAGAGGTGGCAAAGCTTTTAGGTTGCTGGAATTTTCTACCTATCCCCACACTTTTTACAACTTGCAGAATACACCGAATTAGCCCCTTTCTAGAAAAATAGTGGAACTTATTTGTGAGAAGTGGTATTTAAGCTTTTAATTTGTGGGATAGAAAGAAAAAGAATTATGGGAGAAGTAAATGCAAATTACTAGAAAGAAGATTTTGAATTTAATGGAAGTCATGTATAGAAATTGTTTTGTCTTTTTGAAAGTAGGAGTTTGAAATCCTATTTCTGTTAAGATTCCAGAAAGTTCCTCTTCCCGACTCTCCCATTTCGTAATCGGCTCTGCAATGATTAGAACTCCCATAGCCTTTAAAATACGATATGCTTTCTGCGAATACTTGTCATTATTCGCACCTATAAGGTAGAGAGAATTTTTTCATTAGCCCCTCTCTTCTTAATCCTACTTTTAGATAATCAATTTCAGTAGAGTTAAACCGATAGTTGAAACCCATACAAGGCCAAATATAGTAACCATTGAAAACAGAGTTTTCCCTTTTACATGCTCCTTTCCATACCCGGCTGCATTTATTTCAATATACTTTACCTCTGGAATGCTTATCAATG
>JANYCR010000475.1 GCA_025360185.1 Leptospiraceae bacterium
TCAATGAGAAATAAAAAGATTTATTTCTAAAAAAACTTTTAAAACAAGAATGGGTGACGGGCTCTATTGAAACACTTATAAAATGCAAATACACAACAAAAACAAATTCATATCAACATGGGTAACAGAAGGAACAGGAAAGAAAATTATATTTCTACCTGGATGGGCAGAGTCACATTCTGTATGGCAAGAAGCATGTCCTAAAGACTTGGTCGGGTATGAAAAAATTTTTATGAATCTAGGGGGACATTATCCTTCTGAGTTTCCACCGCATAAGACCCATTTAACGCTGGAGGAATTTTTAGAATCTCATTTCGAAGTATTTCATGAGTTAGCGGGTAATGATAAGTTAATTCTAATAGGACATTCGACAGGGGCTTTGGTAAACTGGCAGTATATGAACCGCTTTCCCGAAAAAGTGGATAAGAATATTTTAGTCGGATCTTTTTTAGAAGGACCTATTGGTGGAATCGGTAGTCTTTTAGGTTCACTAAAAAACTGGCATCTCTCCTTTATTCTAGATTTAGTTTTTGGGTTTCATCAAGATTCTAAATCTATTTTTTATGATACCGCGTTATCCGTTAACCTTGCGAACAAGAAGGAATTTTTAAACCGAGAAGATGTGAAAGAATTCTTTTCTTTCTTCTTTGAGCAGTATAAAAAAATGCGTCCCAGTTCTCTTCGCATCGTGATTGAAATCTTAGAAAGTATAAGACTTGCAGACTTAAACTTGCGTGAGGGATTAGCTCTTAATTTCATTCATGGCGAAAAAGATCCAGTGGTTTCGTATTCACGGATTAAAAATTTTTGTGAGAATTATAAAACTGCAAAGTTATTTAGTTTACCGGATAATGGTCATTCGCCGCATTGGGAAAACCCTACTCTTTTTTGGAAAATGGTAAGGGAAATTTTAGAAACTTAAAGTTCCGTTTTAAAACCATACACTACGAAGTTTGACCCACATGGCGGAGAAGGTGGACAATACACTCCGTAAATTCCAGAACGATGGTGGATACGGGCAAATACCTTCGAAGATTCATTGAACCAGGGTAGTGTATAATCCAATTCAAAAAGTAAATAATTGAGCCATGCTCTAGATTGAATATCATCGAATACAATTCTTCCGTTGTTATAGCCTTTTCGTAGATTTTCTAATTTTGGATTTTCACTCGCAAGAGATTGACCTTCTCCAACTGCAAAGCTGAAAGGGGTTCCTAAAATTTTTGGAATTCTTGCAATCGCTACTGCGACACCCTCGACGTGATTCATCGCTCCCGTGTGTTTTGCGAGAATTCCTTCTGCTTCAAATTCAAAGATCGAATACTTGCGATTAATCTTCCGGTTAATCCCGATTCCCCACATATAAGAAGGTTTGTATTTAAAATCTAGATTAAAGGAAATAGGGGCTAAGTCTGAGTTAACGTAAATTCCGCCAAATCCAACTAAGCTATAGTTTGGTTTAAAGAAAGGCTCTTCTGCAGAGATGGCAATGCTTATTATGAAAAATAAAAAAAGACTTAATCGTTTCATGGTTTACCTAAATTAAAGAGAATTTAGAAAATTTGTTTTGTGTATATTTTTGAACGAGAGAATCCATATAATTTAGAAATCTTTGCTCTTCATCTTCAAACGTTTCTGTAAAAAATACATGCGTGGGTTGTTTTTTTCTATCCAAATAAAATCCTCCAGTAGAATTTTTTAATTCATTCGATGCGGCTAACCAGTATACTGTGTCAGCGCCTTCTTCGGGTGTTCGAAGAATAGACTTGGTAAGATTATAGAAACCAGGTAAGGATTGCTGGACAGCCTCTGTATCCGCCCAGCCCGGATGCATACAAAAAGAGGAAATATTTTCAGTCTTCCATATCTTTGCCCAGTGTTCACTTAAAATTACAAGTCCTCGTTTTGCTTTTGCGTAAGCAACTTCTCCACCATAATCCTTTTCGGATTCCATATCATCGAGTTGTAATTTTTGAGAATACATTCCACCGGAGGACACATTCACAATACGACTTCCCTCTTTAGATTCCTTTAATTTTGGAAATAATAAATTGGTAAGTAAGCAGGGACTTAGTAAGAGCAACGCAAAGGATTTTTCAAAGCCTTCTGATGTAACTTCTCTTTCGTTAAATATAGCTCCCGCATTGTTGATAAGAATATCTATAGCGGCAAACTTTTGTAAAACTCTATCTGCAAATGCTTTTGTTTCACTCATGAGAGATAAGTCTGCTATTTCAATAAATAAATTTGGATTTTCTGTTTCCGAAAATATTTTTTCCTTTGCGCTAATTAATTTACTTTCATTTCTTCCAACGAGGATAACGGTTGATTTGCGCTTAGCTAGTTTAAGGGCAGTCTCATACCCGATGCCAGAGGAAGCGCCTGTTACAATAGAAATTTTATTTGTAAGATCAGAAGTCACTGCTTTAAAATTCTTTCTGGAAGAATTATATCCCATTTTACTGAAATCATATACTATTGGTAAAAATAATTTATAGAAATGCTTATTTGCCAAATTTTCTTCTATTCCTTCAGAAAGGGAAAAGGCTTTTCTCATTCCCGCAAAAGCATTGTTAGCCGTATTTTGTAAAATTACTCGCATTAGAGGTTCTTGCATTGCCAGCAATCCTTTGAATTCAAACTCTGCTTTGTATTTCACCAAACAACCTTCAGAATTTTCTATAAACTCCATTGTATCAAATGCTTTTACCGTATCTGCCTCACCGGCGTAAGAAACTTTTTTATTAAGCTTGTATTCAGTAACAATATACTTCATAGGAAGCTTCTGGAAAAAAAATTCTGCGAATACTTTGAACTCTGTTCCAATTTTTAGAATACCCGGCGTTAGCTTTTCTACAGATGCAATACCCGGATCCCAATCCGTTAAATTAGAAAAATCTGCAAGTATCGAAAATGTGGAATGTAAATCCGTCGGTAGTTGAATATTTTCCTCAAAACTAATCATGAAGACTCCTCATTGCTTCTTCTATTGATTGATATCAAATGTCAAATCCATTTTGGTTAAAGAAAAAATCTTTGCACTTTCAGGACTAAGGCTTGCTAGTTTTAATTGAATACCTTGTTGTTTGCATTCAAAATGAAGATTGGTAAGCATTCCCAGCCCCGATGAATCGATATATCCAAGGTCTTCCATGACTAGCATGATTCTTTTAGTTTCCGGTTTTTTTAATAAACTCCAGCAGAAGTCTTTTAATTCAGGCACTGTGTATAAATCTAATGAATCATGTAAATCAATAAGATCATAACCGTCCACTATCCGATGCGTAAAACTCATATTAACCTCTCAATCTTTCCTCTAACTCTTTGAATTTTTCGTCGAATGGTTCAACTTCTAATTGATTAAATATTTAGATTCATACGGTTCTTATAAAATAAGTTTTTGTCCCAGGTCATAGTATTTTTCAAAGTCCTTGGCTTCTTTAGAAATTTCCATTAAACTTAGTATTGAATCCAAGTTACTAGAGTTCCTGTTTAATTGTCCAGAATTTTCTTTAAAACTAATTCGAATTAAGGATAAGTCGTCAATTATTTTGCCATGCGACACGATTCTCTCATAGATATTGTGTAAATCACCTGCTGTGTCTTTCACAATTCCTAAAAATAAATTTGCATCCATGTTTCGAATTTCGTTTCCATTTGCTTGTTTCGCATTTAAGATTAAATCATCTCTTCCATCCGAGCCAAGAATCAATGTATCACCGGGTTGCATTTGAAATAAAGAAATGGAAATATTTCCTGTTTGCCCCTTAGTCCCAATTTTTTGGAATCGCTTATGATTATAAATGTATTCAGCTTTTTCATTTCTATAAATTACCATATCGGGATGATCAGCATTTATAAAATATATTGTTCCTTTCGCTTCATCGACTAATCCAAGTATAAGAGACATTAGCATTGAACCTTCGAATCCTTCAAATGCATCCTGGCTTTCTTTTAATGCAGTAACTTCTTTAAGTAGTGAATTAATATCATTAACCGCTTTTGATAAATCCTGTGTTCGCTCTTCTACTTTCGCTTCCAGACTAGAATATAACAATGAGTTTTCAATACTCACAGCAATTTGTGAAGATAGAATTCTTAAGGTTTCTAGCCTGTCTACTATTCCTGTCTTCCATTTCGGGGAAGTAGAGCAAATCCAGTATTTGCCGCTCTCCTAATAGATCTTCGTATTTTCCAAGTTACCTAAAAAAAGCATTGTTCACTTCACCTGCGTCAAATGGATTAGGCATTGTAATTCCTAGTTCATTGAGTATTTGGAAACCTATTCTAAATGCTTCATCACCCTTTCCTTCTGTTGCCTTTTGCCTCAGTTGAGTATGAACAACTGGGATTTTATCAAATAAAGATTTGCAATTCTGATAATTATCCTCCCATGCATTATCCGGTAGAAGTTGCATTGCCTTTTTAAAAACTTCTTTTACAAAAAAAGGATTTCCTTGCGTTTTCTCATAGAGTATATCAACAAATTCCTTACAATCTTCTTCACTCCGAGCGAGAGTATCTGTGACTAAATAATTTACATCGAATTTCGAAATAGGCTCGAGTAACATTGGTTTATAGAAGATAACATTCTTTAGCCACTCTCTTATCATGGTGGAGAATTGATGGTCAGGCTGCACCTCGTTATGTATGAAAGCTAAGATGAATAAGAAATATTTTAGATCCGGATCAGACAGGATGCTTTGAATTAAAATTAGACTGGCTGAATCAGCCCATTGAAGGTCATCTAAAAAAATTACGATTGGATGTTCTTTCTTACAAATAGCTTTTTTTATTACCCACCAAATATCTGAATCATTTCTTCTCTGCCTTTTAATTGAAATGCTCCAAGTGAGTCTAATGGCGTATTAGCCGGTAATTGGGCTTTGGTTGCTTCGGAAAGAAGTAGACTCCGCTTGGTTTCTTTGCAGAGAGACTCAATGCGTGAGGCGACATTGACTGTGTCGCCGATGACGGTGTATTCTAAGCGAGAGGAGCTACCTATATTACCCGCTAATACTTCACCAGTATGTAAGCCGATTCCTATTTTTAATTCAGGTAAACCTTTTTCTTTAAAGCCAACATTCATAATTTCAAGACTTTCTAGCATACGACGCGCACTGGTATATGCTCGCTCTGCATGATTTGAGCGAGGAACAGGAACATTGTAGATTGCCATGATGGCATCCCCGATGAATTTATTTATAAGTCCGCCTTCTTCTTCAATGCATTTACTCATTGTTTCAAAATGAGTATTTAGCATCTCGACAATTTGATCCGGTGCTAATTGTTCGGATAAAGCGGTAAATCCTCGTAAGTCACAAAAAAGAATAGTAGCAGTGCGAATTTCTCCTCCGAGTTTTACATTTCCACTCAGAAGATGATCGCGCACGGCGGGATCTACAACTTTTCCAAAGGTTTCTTTTATGAATTCTTTTTCACGTAGGCTAACAGCCATTTGACTAATACCTTCTCCAAGTAGTCCAAGCTCGTCCGTAGTTGTTACTGCCAACTTTATATCAAAATTTCCATCTTGAATTTCTTTGACAGCAGTTTTCATTTCTACGAGCGGTTTATCGAAAGCACGCGCTAAGAGCCAACTCAGTATACTCCCCACACAAACCATAATTAACGGAGCGATTAGTAGAGGCATTGGAATAATACCTATGCCAGCAAGCGAAGCCCTGGAAAGCATAAGAGTCAAGATAAGAATTGGAAGAACAGTAACAGAAAAAAAGAAAATAAAAAAACGTAATTCTATGGATGGTTTAAATACGCCTTGAATCTTACTAATTTGAAATTCCTTAATATACCGAACGATAAATTCTTTACGATTAATATAATCTAAAGTGTAATAAGTAAATACAAAAGCTATACCGCCTAACGATAGTGTGTTCGCAATCGTAATCGACATACCTCGAAGGGTTACATTTTGAATATAGTATATTTGCAAGGAGACTGCGATTGTGTTTCCAATTACCCAACCCCCCATTCCAATCAAACTGATGATGAGAGGAGCATTTAACAGTCTGCTAGCTGCTCGTTCACTCAAAATTTTTCCATTTTCAAAATACTTTAGTTCTTTGATGAGTGGTAGAAGATAATACAACACGGCAATAGCTGCGACCGAAAAGGGAAAAATATTAATTAGCCACATAGCCCAGGGTACAATTTTTAAGAATCCCATAAACCGTGCACGCTCTGCTTCCACAAAGATTAAATCGTTTAGCCCGAAGCTTGCACTTACTGCAATTAAATTTGAAATAATTGGAATTACCGTGAAAACCAAGCTGTAATTTAGTTTTTTATTTTTAGTCACCGTCAAATTACCATTATGCGTCGAAGCCTAGTTAAATTTTGATTCGATACAGTTTTAATAAACTTGGTAACCAAATCGTTTGTTAGAATTAAACACTGGATCAATTTTAGTAGTGATAGATGCAGCAGTCGTATTTGAAATTCCAGTCGTTCCATTCGAATACATTATGTATACTCGCCCGTCTTGGGTATTGTTTAAAACGTTTGCAGTAGTGATAATATCTCCATAACCATCCCCATTTATATCAGAGCCCGAAATCCCAGCTGCAAATCTTCCTCCACCTCCGACTTCTCCTATGATAACTCTATTCGCAGAAGTTACTGGAAGAGTGGGAACGCCAGAACTAGAAGAATGAAATATATACATCTTGCCATCTCCGCTATTGATATAACCTGCGCCCATGATTACATCTTTATAGCCGTCAGCGTTAACATCCATTAGCCACACGAAGCCACCGAGCCTGCTCCCGCTATTTTCTCCTACATACGTAGCATGTGGTGTAACATTGATTCCGCTTGATCCACTGGATAAGTATACCAATACTTTCCCTATTGGACTACCTGCAGTATTTTGATCTGCGCCAACGATTAAGTCTGCGTAACCATCCCCATTTATATCTCCTGAATTTACCGAATAACCGAAATTATCCTGATTGGTAGAGCCTGCAATGCTTGCTACCGCAGAAGTAGTATTAACCGCAGTAATTCCACTAGCCCCAGAAGAGTGGAATATAAAAACTTTCCCTTTATTTGTCGCTGGCGCTGATGTGGATGAAACGCTCAAGTCAGTAAACCCGTCCCCATTATAGTCTCCCATGGAAACAAAAATACTAATGTCTTCACTTCCTATACCGACTATCGTTGTATTTGCTCCTGCTAAATTGGCGGCGGTAATTCCAGATGGGCTAGAATGGAAAATATAAACCGTGCCGGTAGAGCCTGTAGTATTGTTTATCGCAACATCAGCATAACCATCTCCATTTATATCTCCTATATCTAAGCCGTAGCCTAAGTATCCTGCTGCACCAACAAATGATTTTGGAGCAGCGCTTGCAAGCGTTGTGGTAATTCCATTATTACCGCTAGAATAAAAAATATAAACTTTTCCTAAATTTGATGAAAACCCTGTGTCACTCACTACTAAATCAGCATACCCATCTCCATTTATATCTCCTGTTACAATAAAATCTCCA
>JANYCR010000477.1 GCA_025360185.1 Leptospiraceae bacterium
TTCTGGAATTGATGATTCTACCATTAGTGCGATTACTCCCTTTATTATGGAAGAAGTCGAACTAAAAGAATTACCGGAAGAAGAAAAAGAACTTATTTTTAAAGAAGCAGTTTTGCAACAGAGGAAGTTTGTCATAGATACACAAATCAGTAAACTTTCTCTAAGTCAAAATTATTTAGAAAATTCACAAACAGATTTAGAAAGGCTGATGGTTCTTAGAAAAGAAAAACAGACAATTCTAGAAACGATTGGTTCACTCAGTTTAGCAAAGAAAGAGGTAAATTAAAAAATGGAAAACTTACAAAGTCTCCCAGAAGTACAAAGAATTATCGCGATTGGTAAAGCCAATAGCGAAGTATCCTACGATGAAATCAACGAGATACTTCCTGATAAAATTTTAAACTCCGAGAAAATCGACGATGTATTTACTCTCTTACATGAATTGGGAATCGAAGTCGTTGAGGAATACAGCAAGAAGTCGGTAGAAGCTCCTGTTCTTCCACCTAAAGAAGAAAAACCAGCTAAAAAGAAAAAAGAAAGCTCTTCTATTTCTGCAACCTCTGAAGATCCAATCCGTCTTTATCTAAAAGAAATTGGAAAGGTAAGTTTGATTTCGGGGGAAACAGAAGTTTTCCTCGCAAAGAGAATTGAGAAAGGCGAGAAGATCATTGAAGAAACAATTCTTTCTTCTAGCATTCTACGGGCTAATTTTGCTAAGCTCATGCCTAAGATCAAAAGTAAAAAAATCAAAGTCTATGAGCTCGTTAAGGTAGACAAGCTGTATGCGCTGAATCAAAATGAAGCAGACAAACTCGAAAAAGTTTTCTTTTCTAATATGGACATCATCCAGAACGAAGAGAAGGTCTACAACGAATCTATCAACCGAATTAAAAAATATTCTGAGAACAGTAAAAAGTATAAAGAGCTCAGAGAAAAAATAGAAATCACTTCTTCTAAAATTGACAATGCAACTCGAATGATTGGAGTATCGCAAAGAGAAATCCAAAAAATTTCTCAAAAGATAAAGTCAATGGTATTTCGTATCAAAGAAATCGATAGACATTTCTTAAAGATCAAAGCTCGTTATGGGCATGACGTTAAGGAGATAAAGACCTTTAACCGCTTCATCGAAAAGAACGAGAACATCGAAGAAATTGAAAAGATGATGGGAATCGACATCGACGAAGTTAGAGAAGTAATCAAAGACATTCGTAATAACGAACGTAAACTTCGTCGTATGGAGCAAGAAGCAGGCTCTTCCACTATTGAAATCAAAGAGTGGGGCGAAAAAATCATGAAAGGGGAAAGAGAAATTTCCCAGGCTAAGAAAGAATTAGTAAAAGCAAACTTACGACTTGTAGTTTCGATTGCGAAACGTTATGCGAACCGTGGTATGCATTTCTTCGACTTAATCCAAGAAGGAAACATTGGTCTTATCAAAGCAGTCGATAAGTTTGAATACAAGAAAGGTTATAAATTTTCTACTTACGCAACTTGGTGGATTAGACAAGCTATTACTCGTGCTATTTCCGATCAAGCTAGAACCATTCGCGTACCGGTTCACATGATTGAGCAGGTAAACAAAGTTATCCGCGAGGCTCGTCTCTTCGTACAAGAATTTGGTCGTGACCCGACTAATGAAGAAATTGCAGAAAGACTAGGCTGGCCTGTCCAAAAAGTGAAGTCTGTGAAAAACGTTGGGCGCGAGCCTATCTCACTTGAAATTCCTGTTGGTTCCGAAGAAGATTCTGAACTCGGAGATTTTATTGAAGACAAGGAAGTTGAATCACCACTTAATTCTGCTGCTGGAAGTATTTTAGCAGAACAGATTCGCCAGGTGTTACATACACTTCCTGCCCGTGAACAAAAAGTAATTCGTATGCGTTTTGGGTTAGATGATGGTTATGCGCAAACTCTAGAAGAAGTTGGATACCAGTTTAAAGTTACAAGAGAGCGTATTCGTCAGATTGAAGCGAAAGCACTTAGAAGGCTTCGTCACCCGACTAGATCTAAGAAGTTGAAGGATTATATTTTAGATTAAAAAATAAGGGCTGAATAAAAAAATGCAGGAGTCTATCTATTTACTTTCGTAATTAGATATTTTTTATCAGCCCAAAAATCAGACACACAATTTATCTATTTAAATTATCGTCTGACTTCAAAATTTAGAATGAAACTTTTTTTATTAAAAATTGTTTTTAAAGGATGATTTTATGTCAAATTCAGTTGCAAAAACTAATCAAAATCCCCCTTTATCCCCCTTTGCGAAAGGGGGTTTACTGTTAAGGTTGCTGGTATTATTTTTCATTCTGTCTCTCAATGCCTGTTTTGAATACGAAGAGACGATTAACTTTAAGAAAGGATTTTCTGGTTTTGTTGAGATTACGTATACTGTGCCGCTCAATAATAAATCGGATAATACAGTGATTAAATTCCTTCCAATCTACGAAGAAGATATTAATAAGCGAATTAACAAAGGTCTATTCTCTAAAAACCTAAAGATCAAAGACTATTCTCTAAAATACTTAGAGAAAAATGAAAAAGAATTAAATCCAATGTTCCAGAAAAAAGCACGTGTAAATTATAAAATTGAATTTAACGACTTAGCCGTACTCGACGGTGTTTTACTTGGCTCTCTATTTGTAAAAAAAAGATCCAACAATAGCATCAGTGTAAAACGAGAATTCAAATCTGTATTAAAACCAATCGATCAAACATCAACTACAGGTGAGAAAAAAATTCTTTCTGAATCAACGAGACTTCTAGGGGAAGGATTTATTGCTTTCAGGGTTAACTTTCCATTAACCTCTGAGTGTCGTTCGAGCAAAGGCGATATAAGTCTAGGTTCTGTGTATTATAAAATCCCTCTCGTGGATACTGTCGATAAGCCCGGACCAAAGTCATGGGATTATACGATTACTATGTTGTATTAATTGTCATTCCCATGCGAAGGGTGGAGTTTCGGTGGTGACAAAGAAAGCGTCATTCCCGAGTTCTGTTATCGGGAATCTCAATAACTGAGAGGGCTTTGATATTATTTGAGACCCCCGATAAAAAATTTCGGGGGTGACAAAGAGAGCCGTCATTCCCGAAATCCCCTATCGGGAATCTCTTGTTCTAAGAGAGATTTGATTTTATTTGAGATGCCCGATAGAAAATTTCGGGCATGACAACACGCGAATTCTGGGGATGACA
Organism: Leptospiraceae bacterium; assembly: GCA_025360185.1. Classification (GTDB taxonomy): domain Bacteria; phylum Spirochaetota; class Leptospiria; order Leptospirales; family Leptospiraceae; genus UBA2033. Next base: position 3,196 of record JANYCR010000477.1, read on the forward strand.
AAGAATTGACAAAATCAAATCTACCATTATTCTTTGCGAATGGCAAAATTTCGTAAATCGTTCTTCTTTCTCCTTTTACTTCTGGCTCTATCGCATAGCGGTGCAGATAATACGACCGATGTAAGGAACGGTTTGAAACCGTTCTTTACGACGACGTTGACAAAATCCCGCATCGCCTTCCTAGTTGGGATTAATTCTTATAAGGCGACGACTTCGCTGAAATATGCGGTAGGTGATAGCGACGCAATTGAGGACTTACTTCTTAGAACTGGAAAGTATGACAAACTTATCAAGCTTACGGATGCGGGAAAGATTACTACAACTCTAAATCCAGAGACTTTGTCCTATAGTAGCCAGAGAATTAAAATGGCTCCGACAAAAGCGAACATAGAAGCAACGTACCAAGAAGTTCTAGCGGAAAATCCTGATACTCTCCTCTTTTACTACTCCGGTCATGGGTTTATTGAAGGGGAAGGCGGAGAAAACTTTATCGCTCCAAAAGATGTCGATGTAAAGTTTGAAAAACAAAAAGTTGGCAAAGAAGAAAAAGAAGTCCCTGTTCCGTTGAATGGAATTTCGCTCAAAGTCATGGGAGTCCAAGCGGCTAAGGTCAAACGAGTTGTATTTTTGATTGATGCCTGTCGTAGTCCACTTCCGAAAGCAGAGGGCGAAAGTGGTGAGAAAGGAGAAAAGGCATTATCCGCAAACTCGAAAATCGAAAATGATAAAGAAGAGAACAGTATTTTAAAGCAAATTCATCTCAAACAAAATGTAATTTCTATCAAGACTGAAAAATTACCCAAACGTGTTTTAGAAGCTGAGGGCATAACGATGTTAATCGGTGCAGCACCGGAGGTGAGTAGCTTAGAAGATGAAGATTTCAAAAGTGGAATCTTTACTCACTTCTTAAAGAAAGCATTTAATGGAGGAGTCCAGGAAGAAAACCAAGAAGAATACATTACCGAAGAAAATCTTTCTCGCTACATAGAAGACCGATTCAAACAATACTATGAACTTCGTAAAAAGGAAACAGAGACAGCCGCAGAGCCAAAGCTATATAACTTAACGTTCGATCGAGGCAAAAAGGGAGAAATACTGATTAGCCAACATAGACCAATAGAAGGAAAAGAAAGAATTGATAAACCAATCTATACTGACAAAATCCGTAAACGTGAGGTAAAAGGCAAATTAGTTTACAATGAAAAAGGAGAACGCGAAGACCTACGTTTTTTTGTGCACGATAAAAAGCGCGACATGTATTATCCCGATAGTCTCGACGGTGTCTACAAAATGGAATACGCCTTTAAAAAAGACAAAGCAGGAGAACTAGAAAACTTTACAGCCACTGAATTCAATTTAGAAAATGAAGAAGTGTTTGAATACGGAACAAAACTCATCTCGAATGTCGGTTGGGAATATCGGGGAATCTACAATGCTAACAATACGGCGACTGATCTCACGGGCACCCATCGTAAGGACTTGATTAATCAAGTCCCGACGATGTTGTCGCAGCCAACGGCGTCGCAATCTACGATCCTACAATCAGCGGATAAGGAAAAAATCCGCTTTGAAAGAAAAATCTTCGACTTCGATGGAAACATCATCTCAGAAGAATACTTCGATGACAAAGGAAAGCCATTAGAATTTGGTGGAGTTTCCAAAATTGTTCGTGCGTATGACAAATACGGACAAGTCGTATTGGAAGAGTTTTATGAGAAAGATAAATTGGACGAATATGGCGATGTTACTGAAAAAGGAAAACTTGTCGCAAAAGATGGATTTGCCCGTTACAAGGCAAAGTATAAATCAAAAGGAAATTTGCTTTTAGAAACTTGGGAAGATGTAAGCGGAAAAGTTGTAAATAATCAATCTGGCTATGCAAAAACGAAATATATTTATGATAAAAAGGATAGACTGATTCGAAAAAAGTTTTACGACAAAGAAAATAAATCTGCCAACGACAAATCAGGAGTTTCCGTATACAGTTATTCTTATAATGGCGATTGTGTAAAATTTTATGAATCTCAGCTAGCAGAAATTACAAAAAAACAAAATAAAACTGCACTTGCAGATTGGAAACTTGGAAAATACAAACTCTGTCTAGGGCAAGAAATTCATACGAATTCGGAAGGTAAGCCTACAAATGACGAAAGCCAAGTCTATAAGCTGGAAAGGATTTTTAACAAAAAAGGATTTTTAGTTTCTGAGGAAAGTTTTCGCTCCGATGGCAGAAGGCATCTAGAAAATGGAGTGGCTAAGACTGAGTATACTCATGACAAACAGGGAAATATAAATTCACGTAAGAATTTTGGAGAGTTTGAAGTAAATAAAAAACCTGTTCCTGTCTCCGATGGAAATGGAGTACATGAGTATCGTTATGCCTATCAGGAATATTTTACTTATGACGGCAAACCGATATTAAACGAATGTATGTATCACAGGAAAGAGAAAGGAATTTTGCCCGAACCCTACGATTGTGCTTTGAAAATTGAGCATTTCGGAATAAATGGTAAGGCAATAGAAGATAAAAGAAATGTTTATAGGACAAATATCTATTATACAGGAGCCTACCAAGTTGAGGCGGATAGGCATTATTATTCTCTGGACAATCGAATCTCGTGGGCAGAAAATGTGTTAAATTATACTCATAATCCATTCGGAGACATTACTTTTAACGCATACTACAAAACAATAGAAGGGAAAGAAGTTCTTGTTAGGAAATACGAATCTAAATATGACGAAAAAAATAACAAGACTTTAGAAGCAACCTACGAAATAAGAGAAGGGAAAGACGTTCTTGTTTGGAAATACGAATATAAATATGACAAAAGAAATAACAAGACTTTATACGCAAACTACGAAACAAGAAAAGGGAAAGAAGTTCTTGTTTGGAAATACGAATCTAAATATGACGAAAGAAATAACAAAACTCTAGATGAAAAATACGAAACAAGAGAAGATAAAGAAGTTCTTGTTAGTAAATCCGAATATAAATACGACGAGAGAAATAATAAAACCTTTGATTCTCGTCATAATGTTAAAGATGGAGAAAAAGTTTACGGCAAAAGATTTGAATATAAATACGATGTGAAAAATAATTTAACCAGAACGATTGAAATAGAACAGAGACCGACAATAGAAAATGGTGAATTTATTTTTGGAAAGGAATATAAAAGTAAAATTGATTATAAATACGATGAGAGAAATAACAACACTCTATATGAAAAATACGAAACAAGAGAAGGGAAAGAAGTTCTTGTTTGGAAAGAAGAATATAAATATGACGAAAGAAATAACAAGACTTTAGAAGCAAAATACGAAACAATAGAAGGGAAAGAAGTTCTGGTTAGTAAATACGAATATAAATATGACGAAAGAAATAACAAGACTTTAGAAGCAAAATACAAAACAATAGAAGGGAAAGAAGTTCTGGTTAGTAAATACGAATATAAATATGACGAAAGAAATAACAGGACTTTATACGCATACTACGAAACAATAGAAGGGAAAGAAGTTCTTGTTTGGAAAGAAGAATCTAAATTTGATGAAAGAAATAACAAGACTTTAGAAGCAAACTACGAAATAAGAGAAGGGAAAGAAGTTCTGGTTAGTAAATACGAATATAAATATGATGAAAGAAATAACAGGACTTTAGAAGCAAAATACGAAACAAGAGAAGGGAAAGAAGTTCTTGTTTGGAAATACGAATCTAAATATGACGAAAGAAATAACAAAACTCTAGATGAAAAATACGAAACAAGAGAAGGTAAAGAAGTTCTAGTTAGTAAATACGAATCTAAATATGACGAAAGAAATAACAATACTTTAGCCGCAAAATACGAAATAATAGAAGGGAAAGAAGTTCTGGTTTGGAAAGAAGAATCTAAATACAACGAAAGAAATAATAAGACTTTTTTTGCGAAGCATAGAGGAGCAGACGAAGTTTTAAAAGAAAAAACTACTGTAGACTATCGACTCCAGTCCTATGCTGCTGCGGTTACTCAGTATGAACCACAAATCAAAGAAATGGAAACACGTCTCGAAAAATTAAAAGACAGCAAAGATGCTGAATCCGAAAAAAAATCTCTCAATCAAAAACTAGAAGACTTAAAAAAATAATTCGAAGCCAAAAAGAAAAAATACACTCTCACCTATGAGTGGTTTGGAGAAAACGAAAAGCTGGAGTCTGTTTCCTACAAGCTACTCTTCTTTAACCCCCGTGGTCATGGAGAAAAGCGTCTAATGCGCGTTGACCTCGATTTGTTCTATCGTCCGGTGAAGGTGGGGTTTGAGGAAGAGTGACCTAACCCCAACTTTATCGTATTTGTTTCATCTTACCGTATTGACCCCTTCCCTAATTCGCTTTGCAGGGCAGGGGTGATATTTTAGTTTAGATTTTACGCCTAGGAAAATACTTCCGGCAAACACTAATTAGTCACCTCTTTCCTCTTAGGAAAGGGGTTTTAATGTAAAGAGTTCGACAATTACAAAAAAGTTGGGGATAGGTAGCCAATAAGCGTCTAATACGTATTAACCTAGATAAAGCCTAACTAGACTTAACCCCGTTCACAAAATACATATCAATCTCTCCCTTATTTTTTGCAGCGACTTTTCCCCTGTATTCGCAGATGAAATTATCTTTAATTATTTCGTAGGTATCCCCTGAGATATTGACTCTTCCCGGAACGCCGGAAGATTCCATTCGACTCGCAACGTTGACTGAATCTCCCCATACATCGTAGCAGAATTTTTTCGTTCCTACGACTCCTGCGACTAATGGTCCGGAGTGAACACCGATACGAATTTCCCAGGGTGGAATTCCTTTTTGGGAATTGATGGTATTTACTATATTCATATAATCCGCTAGTTCAAGTCCCGCCTTAATGATATTAACCGCATGATTTGGATTCGTTTCGGGAATACCGGATACGCACATGTATGCGTCACCGATTGTTTTAATCTTTTCAATATTGTACATCTGCATGATAGAATCGAAGTAACAAAAAAATTGGTCTAGTTGATGAATGAGTTCTTCTGTTGTGAATTTCTCGGATAATTTAGTGAAGCCTTTGAAGTCAGTAAAAAGGATACTGGCACTTTCATAAAAAACGGGTTTTGTTTTTCCTGTTTGCCTGAGCTCTTTTGCTACCCGTTTAGGTAGAATGTTCAGTAGCACTTCTTCGGTTTCTTTTTTACTGAGGTCTAGAGATTTGTTTAATTTCTTTAATTCGATTTGTGCGTTTACGAGTTCGTTGTATTGCTTGAGAGAATTTTCATACGTGGAGAGAAGCATGTTTAGAATATGAAGTCTATCTGCGACTATTTCAAAACTTTTTCCCGCATAATTGATAGTAATCGGTGTGACTTCTTCGTTTGTTGCAATTGGATTGTTGAGTAAAGTTTCGACGCGATACATTAAGTATTTTTTATCGTATGGTTTTGTAACATACCCGTCTGCCCCGCATTCTATCCCGGTGATAATGTCCTCTGGGCGTGCGAGAGAAGAGCAGATAACAACAGGTATGTCCTTTAGAGCTTCGTTGTTTTTTATTTTTCGACAGAGTTCAAACCCGTTCATGTCCGGCATCTCAACGTCTGTGATAATGAGAGAAGGCTTCTCTCTTTCGATGAGTGCGTATGCCTCGCCTCCGTCCTTTCCCCAAAAAACATTGTACCCTTCTTCGACTAGGATACGCCTGAGCATTACGCCTTGGACAGAGCTGTCTTCTGCAAATACAATTGTTTGCATTCTATATCAATCCTAGAATATGAGATGCAATTTTATCTACCGGTAATTGAATGTCTAACGCACCAATTTCTTTCGCGACTTTAGGCATACCATATACAACGCAGGTAGACTCTGCTTCTCCAATTGTTTTGCCACCAGTGTGTTTAATCGTGAGTAACCCCGTAGCGCCGTCATCACCCATACCCGTTAAAATTACTGCAAGAGTTTTATCCCCTGAGTATGCCGCGAGAGATTTGAATAATACATTTACCGAAGGGCAATGACCGTTAAACGGAGGCTCGTTAGATGTATGTAATTTACCGTCAGAGCCAATTATCATATGCTTTAAATTCTGTGGAAAATACACAGTACCCGCTACAGGTGTTTCTCCTTCTTGCATAATTTTTACTTTTAGTTTTGTGTTCTGTCCGAGCCAGCCTACCATGCTATCAATAAACCCATCGCTTATATGCTGCACACAAAGAACTGGAACAGGAAGTTCTTTTGGTAAATGTCCGAGCACTTGTTGCACTGCATTCGGTCCACCGGTAGACGCACCAATTGCCAAAAATTTAATGATTTGCTTAGAGGAATGTGATGGCAGTGCAGGGTAGCTTGCAGTTTCTATTGTCGGATTTTTTTTGGCTTTTTTGTAAACGGGGATACTCTTTATTACACGTATTTTAGAAACAAGCCTATCTCGAATTAAATCATAGTCTTTATCAGTTCCACCTGCTGGCTTTGGAAATACATCGAGTGCACCTGCTTCTAATAATTGAAATACGTTTGTTTCATCTGCTCCTTGCAAGGCAGCGCTAATCACTAGAATCGGTTTAGGGCTAGTCTCCATTAGCTGCTTGGTAAATTCTAGCCCGTCCATCACAGGCATCATTAAGTCAGTGCAGATTACATCTGGATTTAAAAAGCGAACTTGCTCTAACCCTTCGCTTCCATTCTTTGCAGTTCCGATTACTAATACTTCCGAGCTCTTGTCTAAAATTCTTTTTAAAATATTTAAAACTATCGGAGAGTCATCAATGAGTAATACCTTGATTTTATTTTCCATCATGTGAGCCTCTTTATGATTTGGAGTAAGTCCTTTCTATCAAATTTTGTTTTTACTAAATAAGCGTCTGCCCCTGCATCCATTCCTTGCTGAATATTTTCTTCGCTCCCGAGGGATGTGAGCATTATGACGGGAGTATCCTTTAGCCGCTCGGACGCTTTTATTCTCTTTGTAAATTCTAATCCATTTAGTTTAGGCATTTCCATGTCCGTTACCACAAGGCTAAATTTCTCTGCATTCATTTTAGACCAACCATCTTCCCCGTCGATTCCTATTTCCACATCGAAGCCTTCTGTCTCCAATATGCGTTTTATTTGGACACGGGTAGTCAGAGAATCGTCTACCACTAAAATCCGAGATGTATTTGTGGCTAATGGCAAATCTTCTACTACAATGGAAATATTATTCTTAGTAATTGTTTTTACTAATTCTTTCGGGCTTAGGATAATGCATATTTCCCCCGAGTCTAGGATTGTGGCACCGGATACATTTCTAACTTTCTTTAAAATACCTTCGAATGACTTAATGATTACTTCATTCTTTTCAATTACGGAGTCAACGGCTAACGCCAATTTGATTCCGTCAGACTGGATAAATAAACAAGGAGTAGGGGATGTAATTTTCTTTGCCTTGATTTGTGAAATCTCCAAGTAATTTGCCAATTGAAATAGATGCACTGGTTGTTTTTCTATTACAACTGTACTTTGTCCTTCTAACAGAAAAATATCTTTTGGATGAATTGTTTTGCTGAGTATAACGTTGTCGGTTGGAAAACCAAACTTTTGATTGCCAACAGAAATAATCAACACATGCGTCGTGGAAAATTTTATAGGTAGTTTAATTCGAAACGTTGTGCCTTTACCCAGGGCAGATTCTGTTTCAATATCACCTTTGAATTTTTCTACAAAACTTTTTACTACATCCATGCCCACGCCGCGACCGGATAGATTCGATACATTTGTTTGGGTAGAAAATCCATGCTGGAAGATAATCGAATAAATTTTCTTGTTATCCATTCGCCCGAGTTCATCTCTACTATATAAACCTTTCTCCTCTGCCTTGGTTTTTATTTTTTCAATATCGAGACCTTTGCCATCGTCTTTGATTTCAATTAACACAGTATCACTTTGACTTTTTCCGAATAGTGTAATTGTGGCTAATTCTTCTTTGTCTCTCTTTAGCCTTTCTTCCTTATCTTCAATTCCATGATCGACTGCATTTCGTATGATATGCATGAGTGGATCTTTTAACTCTTCTAAAATTTGTTTGTCTACTGTTGTTTCGCCTCCAACTATAACTAGCTGCACGTTCTTTCCTGTCTCGCGGCTTAAATCTCTAACTGTTCTATGAAATAAACTAAATACACTTGAGAGAGAAAGCATTCGTAGATTATAGATGCGTCTTTCTATTTTCATCGAGGTGAGGCTAAGACGTGTTGTATCATTGCCTAGATTTTTTTTGAGACGGTTTATATTCTCTTCTAAGGTTTCTAATTTACTTGTTTCTTTTGTGTTTAATTCCTGGAGTTGAGTCAGGAAAAATTTATGCTTGGGTGTTAAATCATTTTGCTTAGCGAAATTACTGAGTAGGTTTCTAGTCTCTTGCACTGTTCTTAAAAGCTCTTCGTAAGAATAATACGCGTCACCCACTTCTTTGACGCGGTTTAAAATTCTATTTTTGGTAACAATTAATTCACCGGTCTGAACCATGAGCGCGTCTAGTTTCGCAGGATCTACCCGCATAGTGTCCACTTTTTTTTGATCTACGGGAGGTTTATTTTTATCTGTCTCGACTTCTTTTTTAGAAAGGGTATCTACTACCGATGCTTTTTTACTTTCTATGATTTTATCAATTTCTTTTTTTGTTTCTTGTTTGGGCTGAATCGGCGGAGCTAGAATTTCTTCTTTAGAAATTTCTTCGGCTTTAACTTCGGGAATAATAGGAGTAGCCGCTTCTACTGGTTGTGGTTTTATTTCCTTTGTTGGATTCTCTTTTTTTTCTAGGATAATTCCGTTTGCTTTAGTTTCATTGGTTTCAATTTTTTTTGTAATTGCATTTTTACTTTCTAATAGCTTGTCTAGAACAGAAATTACATCTACATCTGATTCTTCGCCCGTAACCGCTTCATTGACTAATTTCTTAATTGCGTCAATGCCCGCGTAATAAATATCAATCTGCGCCGGGGTAATTTGGAATTCGCCCCGACTTGCCTTGCCTAGAACTTCTTCAAAAATATGAGCAATGGATTCAATATCAGAAAGACCTAACATACGACTTGCCCCTTTCATGCTATGGGCTTCTCTGAATATCAAATGCAGGATGTCATAATCCTGCGGATTTTTTTCAAGGGTTAATAGACATTTTTCGATGACCTGGATATGCTCTTCGCTCTCTATCTGGAAAAGCTCTCTTAGTTCTTGGTCTTCGATCATCGCACTCACGGATAATACCTATTAGATTTTCTGACCTTCGACTAGATCTCTGAGTTTACGTGTGGCGTCGCCAATTTGATTTACGCCTACTTTTGTTTGGGCGATACCACTTGCCGATTCCTGTGAGCCACGATTGATTGAGTTCATGGCGCTTACGATTTCATTCATCGAAATAGATTGTTGTCGTATGTTAATAGAAATTTTTTCAATGCTATCGAATACGCTACCGACTGAGTTGTTAATCCCGGAGAGTGAATCTAAAACTTTTGTTCCAAGCCTAGAGCTATCGTCTGCTCTCTTGACTCCTTCCTCTGTAGCCATGACTGTGGAGTCTGTCGCTTTTTTAATTTCAGAAATAATTTCTTGGATTTTTAGCGCGGACTTTTTACTTTCATCTGCTAGTTTACGAATTTCAACGGCTACTACCTCGAAACCTTTTCCGTTCTCTCCTGCCCTTGCGGCTTCCACGGCGGCATTCAGTGCAAGCATATTGGTTTCATTTGCAAGTTCACTTACAAGACCAATGATATTACTGATCTGGCTATTTTTTTCGGAGAGACGAAGAATTTGTTCAGCGATTCCAGATACTTTTAGTTTTAAAGTATCAATTGACTGGATCATTTCTAATACAGAGTTATGACCATTAGCCGCCATATCCTGTGCATCCTTTGCTTTCATTGTTACAATCTGTGATTCTTCCGCAGAAAGCCTAGAAGAATTTCCAATATTGCTAATCGTAGTTGTCGTTTGGTTTACTGACGCAGACTGCATATTAGCCGTTCGCTCATGGTTGTCAATGACTGAGCTAATTTCTCTTATTGATGTAGATAGAATATTTACAGATTCTTGAATTGGTTTACTTAAAACCCGTGAGAGAAAAAAACTTGCCAGGGTCATGATAGACAAAACAAAAAGCGTTACGAATATCATCTGATTTTGAAAGCTAGAGAGAGAAGAGAGTGTTTCGTCATAATCTAGATCAATGAGTAATGCGTATTTAACTCCGAGTAATTCAATAGGTGCAAATGCAGTAAAAGATCTTCCACCAGCAATTCCTGTTGTTACGACTATTCCTGATTCACCAGCGAGGGCTTTTTTTACTTCCTCGTTTTCAACTTTCTTCTTTAAGATATGTGTTTCTTTTGCATTTTCTTCATAATCAGTTCTGAGTAAAAAATCCTGACCGACTAGATACGAAGTTTCTTTTCTATTTTTTACGATTGGTTTTCTTATTTTATTACTGATCTCATCGAGTGGTAATTGAAATGCTAAAATGGCTTCGAGTTTCCCATCTATGAAAATTCCGGTTCCAATAAAAGAATTTACCTGGTTGTTTGAAGGCGCATAAGGCTCATAATCCACAATATGAGCTTGCTGACCTCCATCGGGAGAATTGATTATCTTTCGGTAGAGTTTACCAAGGTTCGAGTCTCTGTAAGGTCCGACAGAAAGGCTTGTCATGTAATCTTCTTCTTTGGCAACGGTAAACAAGATGTTGCCGTTCTTTGCATCAATTAAAAATGCGTCATAGTAATTTCTTTCTTTTATGATTGCTGAAAAAAAGATAATGGCTTGAGCATGTGCTTTGCTATACTCTGAATTATCCGCTTCTAAGAGGTTTTGTCTACTTCCGAGCGGATTTGGATTATTTGCAATGTACAAAGACCTGTATAAATCTTTTGCTTTTTCAAATCCTCCGACTCCTTCTACTCCCGCTCGCATTTCTATAAAACGTTTTGTTGCCGCTACACTTTTACGGAATATGTATGTATCTTTTACTTTGAAATCGAAGTATTCGAGGAATTCATTTTTTTTAGATTCACGGATAATCTCGATTTGCTGGTTTGCACTCGTATAGATAATGGAGCGTCCAATCATATTGCCCGGGATTGCAATGGAAAGTGCAACTACGAGAGTGGAAATAATTGTAAATAAAATAAGTCTCCAAGTAAAATCGAGACGGTGGATGAATGAAGTTAACATAGTATTTTCTCCTTAGTAACTCACCTTATGCAAGGTGAGCCCAGCGTCCACTTGAGGTTTGCACCTAACGGTGGGTTTGCCAAACTCAATGTTGCTTCCTGTCGGGCGCAACATAAGGCAGGCTATTGAATCTATTAATTCATTAGCTTTAATTTTCATAAATTTTCTTTTTCGCATAACATCAGTTAATAATTAATACTTTCTTCCACGTAAAGTTTTTCATAAGCAAAGATTTTTTCTGTGTCAATGAGACCGACACTAAATGAATCATAAAAACAAAGTCCTTTCATCAAATTTTCTCCTGCGATATTTTTATCCGGAGGGTTACTCAGAATTTGCTCCTTGGAAAGATAGATCACATCAATCAACTGGTCTACGATTAAGCCGATCATCATTTCATTAAACCGGATCACTACTATTTTTTTGTTATCAGCGGATGCAGTCGGCTCTGATTTGAGTAGGTAGAGTAAATCAATGAGGACTAGCATATCACCCCGAAGGTTAATACAACCGGAAATATGCGCGGGAACGCAGGGAATTTTTGTAATTCCTTCTCCGTGTGCAAATTCTAAAATGTATTTTAGCTCAATGGCAAGAAATTCATCCTTCAAACGAAATACAACAACGGACAACAGGTTGGAATACTCTTTGATATTTGTAGACTGGGAATAATTATTCTTACGGCTAATTAGTATTTGCTTGTCTTTTTCGTTTATACCGCTAAATAATTTAGCGAGATGAATATCAGAAAATGGCTTTACTCTTTTAGATTCATTTAGCGGTATATTTAGATTAGTCAAAGCTTCTATATTAATAATTTGCGTAATTCCAAATTGTGTTTGAATAACTCCGTCTGTAATTCTATCAGAAACAGTTTCATCTGTAATATTTTGTTTTTCATAATTAAAAT
>JANYCR010000531.1 GCA_025360185.1 Leptospiraceae bacterium
AATTATGGTAGATATAGCAACTTTAAGCAGAACAGAATTATTAAAGAAATTAAAAGTAGAAGACTTAATGACCCGTGAAGTCCTCACAATTGATTACGACGATCTCATAGGAAAAGCAGCAAGACTCATGATCGAAAATCATGTCCATAGCTTACTCGTTTTAAAATACGGTAAACCAACTTATATGGTTTCTACTTACGATTTAATTCGAGTCTCTTACGAAGAAGCGTTCAATGAGACTAACGCCGATATGCTACGTACTCCTGTTGAAGCGCTCGTAAAAGGACAAAACTTAGTTTCTGTATCAACGGATACTTCTTTGTTAGACGCTCTTTCTCTTTATGTTCAATATTCCATTCATTCTCTTCCTGTAATTGATGATGGTAATGTAATGGGAATCCTTACTCTTATGGATCTTGCTAAGTGGTATAAAAAAACCCACGAATAATTTTAGTGAATACAGAAGAGCCATTTTGGTCTGATGTTTCAGACGAAGAAATTTCTAGAGAAAGAAAAAAAGCAAAAGAATTAAAACAATCTGCCTGGTGGAAGCAAAAGCGGCAAGCAGGCATTTGCCACTACTGTGGAAAAAAGTTTCCAGTAGAAGAGCTAACGATGGATCACCTGATCCCACTCGTTCGCGGGGGTAAATCAATAAAATCAAATCTCGTTCCTGCTTGCAAAGATTGTAACAATAAGAAAAAGCACAAGCTACCTTTTGAATTAAGCTAACATTTCAAAGAAGGGATGATCTTTTATCATTTCGTAGTAATCTTTCTGAAAGCTTTCTTTTACTTTTTCTGTTGCATTATATGCATGAAAAATGCCTTTCTCTATTTCTTTTTCCTCGTCTCTTAGTTCATAACCAAGCATTTGATAAGCAAGAAATCCAGCAAGGCGAGTAATTCTATCTAAGTGCGAAACTTTAGTTACCTCTTCGTAGGAAAAATTTTGATGTGAGATTACGTCTTGTAAGCCCTTCGGCATATTCCAAAGCTTAAATACTTTACTGCCAATCTCTACATGGTCTATGTGAAATGCTTCTCTTTCTAGACTACTTAAATCTTTTGATTCTACGGTTGCAGTTTGTATCATCTGATTATACTTATCAGAATAACTCAAGGCTAGAATTGTCATCCCTATTTTTCGAAGTAGCGAAGCAAGAAAAACATCATCCTTAAAACTTTTCATTCCGAGTGGAGTCGTTATATCATAAGCAACGAGTGCGGATAATATCGGTAATTCCTGCAAGTGTTTTTGATAAACTTCGCCTTTGAGACTTTTACTGAATTGTTTATTTGATTGTAAAAGAACAAGATTCTTAACAGTCTTCATCCCTAAAAGAGTAATCGCATCTTTTAAACTATGAACTTTTCCTGATCTACCATAGAATGCCGAGTTTGCAATCTTCATTATATCAGTAGTTATTGATTTGTCCGGACTAATGATTTTTTCTAATTCTTCACTGCCCCCAGTAGGATTTGAAGCATCGAAAGTGGTTACTTTAATTGCGACTGCCGGCAGTGGAGGAATGACAAGATTCGCCAAATTGATATTAGCCTGAGAACCATTATCCTTCGATAAAGAATCATCTTTTCTTCCTAAAGCCTGTGCTATTTTTTGAATTACCTGCACTCTATTATAAGGCTTTTTAACAAATGTATCTATCTTTAATTGGATTAAACTTTGAATGATGTTCTTGTCAGTAGATGCCGATATGACGGCTACTTTCATATCCGTATACGAGTTGCGGATTTCTTGAATTACCTCTACTCCACTCATTGCAGGCATAACAATATCAACGCATATAATGTCTGGTTTGTTGAGTGATTCCTTTAGATAAAATAACAAATCTTCTCCGTTCGTTGATTCGTATAAAATTTCAAAACGCTCGGATTGTAAATATCTTCTCAAAAGATTTCTATCAACCGCTGAATCTTCTGCAATCATCACTTTATAAGGTTTGAAGTTTTCAGGATTTAGTCCTAAAGGAATATGCTCGTCGCTCATTTAGCCTCTACTACCTAAACGTAATTCTTCTAGCTTGCTCTCTATCAGCTGGGTCCGGAATTTCTTCTAGAGTATTGTATTTTATCCCATCAATTTTATAGCATATTTCACCGTTATCATTTTCAAAAGTGATTGTCTTTGAATAACTGTTTGAATAAGGATTTGACTCACCTTTTAAAAATTGTTTTACTTTATCCAGAAAACCCATACGTATAAACCTCTTTCTTATTTTTCCTATTTAATTTTTTCCAACTGAACCGACCGCAGTCTATCTGGATAATCAGAAATGATGCCATCAACTCCAAGATTGATTAGTTTTCTCATCAGATCCTTATCGTTTACTGTCCAGGGGATTACTCTGATTTTGCTCTCTTTACATGAACGAACAAACTGAGCACTGACATATTCATGATAAGGAGAAATGATTTCCGCTTTAACTTCTTTAGTTTTTTCAATTATTGTATTTCTTGGGCTTTCAATTCCGAGAGATAATAGTAAGTATTCCCACTTGGTTGGAACAAATAACGCTGATGTTGAAATTTCAGAATTTAATTTCTTTATTTCAGGCAATACTTCTAAAACAAAAGATTGAACCGTTGCCTGTTTTACTACCTTTGCTTCTTCAATTGTATTTACCATTACCCGCGCATAATCTAAAACTTCCTCATTCGAATAATCTTTTTCATTTAGCTTAGTCTCAATATTATAGAGAAAAGGTTTCGTAACTTTTTTTTCGCTTTCATAATTCTTTACATATTGAAAAAATTCTTTTAGCGTAGAAAGCTTAGTTCCAGGAACGAGAGTCTGCTCCGGGAAACGGCTATTCTTCAAAGACCCACAGTCCAATTCTTTTAATTCAGCGACTGTGAAGTTTTTTACAGGTAGCGATTCAACATTAGCTCCATTTGACCATTTACAAATTTCTGGATTTAAATTATCATCGTGGTGGATAATCAGTTGTTTGTCCTTAGTCAAAACTGTATCAAGCTCAATCGTTGTCATTCCATGATCCATCGCAGCTTTAAACGCAGGCAAAGTGTTTTCTGGATAGAGTCCTCTCGCTCCTCTATGTCCTTGCATATCTAAAACAGGGGCAGGTAAATTTAGTTTTTCTTGGAACATGGAGCAATCCCCTAAGAAAAGGAATGGACTAAGAAATATCGCTTTAAATAAAAAACTATACATGTAAGTAGGCTTCCTGACTGCGTAACGAATCCGTAATCTTTAAATAGGAAGAATTTCGTTGATTCCTTTTTTTCGAATTCATAGAAACTAGTGTGAGGGAGAAAGGATTTTAAGTAAAGAAGGATTTTACAGAATCAATCCGATTTCAGAAATTTATTGACTACCTAGAAATTAGACAATTTTTTTCCTAATTTCTAGATATTGTAGAATAAATAGTCAGCTTGTTTTTTCTTTTCAAATTCCCAATTAAAAGATGTTTCTCTAAGTTGGAGACTTTTCCCTTCAACGGTCGCGACCAATTTATATTTTTCCAATTCCCCGAACTCTTGCGGAGCTTTTTTAAGAACATACTTCCCGGCTTTGATTTCTTCTAGAACGTGTAAAAAAAAGGGATCGTGCTCAACTCGAGAAAGTTCTTGCATCGCAAAGTAAAAACTAGTTAGCCCTTTGTAATACCAATCCACAATTTTATTCGTTCCAGGTTGCCAGAGTTGCTCTAGGAAAAATTCATTTTCATGGATGTAAGACTTACCCTTAAATGGTTTTTGAAGAACGCGGCTCTTCGCGTAAAGTTCGTGATTTAGGTCGCGGTCGGAATCGCCTTCGTAATCAGTGCCGATCCATTTGATCCATGCTTTTTTTTCTTTAGCAGGCATAAGTGGTAAAAGTGCGAAAAGATAATTCTGGTCTTTGAAAATTTTTTCATGAGCCAAAAAATCTAAGACCTCAAACGGAATTGTATAAACTCCGTCGTTCCATTCAATCACATACGGAATATCTTCAAAGTAAGAATAGTCAGGTGGGATTTCATTGATAAGTGCGTCCCCAAATTGGGAAATAAGAAACACGAGAGATATGACTTCATGTTTTTTTAAATTGGAAAAGACTTGCACAAAATTACATTTAGTCTTGAGCGCTGATTGAATCATTTGGTATTGCTGCTTTTCAAATTGGTTTGCAGAAAGAATGAGTCCGAAATTCTTTTGAAATTTCACAAGAGAATTTGTCTTAATTCGATTTAGATTTCCGGAAACTAAAAAAGGCATACTATTTTTATAAAGCCCTGTGTCCTATATCCGAGCGGTAAAAGGAGTCCGCCTGTGGATTTTCTCTTAAATAGGAGTAAGCATTTTCTATTGCAGACCTTAAATTAGACGAGTAAGAGCTAATCCCAAGTATGCGACCACCAGTAGAAATAAGTTTTTCTTCCTTTATAGCTGTGCCTGCGTGAAATACCTTTACATCTTTAGAGTTAGACTCTTTTAGGTTAAGTTCAATATTTTTAACATAGTCATTTGGATAACCTTTTGCCGCTAACACTATTATACACGAAGATCCACTACGAAGGCTAATTTCATTTTTCTTTAAATTACCGTTTGCTGCTTGCATGAAAATTTCCAAAAGATCATCTTCAATCAAAAGCATCAGACTTTGTGTTTCTGGGTCACCAAACCTGCAATTAAACTCAACCACTCGCGCATAACCAGATTTATCCACCATTAGACCAGCATAAAGTAAACCTTTATAGGGAAATCCTTTTTTTTTCAGTCCATCTAGCATGGGTTGGAAAACTTCCTTTCGCACTTGCTCATAAACTTTTTCCGTTGCTACTGGAGCGGGACAATACGCTCCCATTCCTCCAGTGTTCGGACCCTGATCCCCGTCAAACGCTCTCTTATGATCTTGCAATGCTGGAAGTATAATAAAGTTAGCCCCATCACAGATTGCAAAGATAGACGCTTCTTCTCCTTGCATAAATTCTTCGATGACTACCTTTGACCCGCTTGCACCGAACTTATTATCTAGAAAAATTTCTTTTAATGCTTGTAACGCTTCTTGCATTTGAAAACAAACAGTCACGCCCTTACCGGCAGCAAGTCCGTCTGCTTTAATAACGATTGGGACTCCCTCTTTTTCTAAGTAGGATTTTGCTGACTCATAATCGTTGAATGTTTCATAGCGAGCAGTTGGAACTCCGAATTCTTTCATCAAAGTCTTTGCAAAGTCCTTTGAGCCTTCTAATTGTGCGCAGTATTTCGAAGGACCAAAACACGGAATGCCGACCTCGTCCAACCAATCAGCAATACCATCGACTAACGGTTCTTCGGGACCGACTACAACTAAGTCAAACTTTTCTTTTTGAATAAAGCTTACAGTGCTTAGCTTATCCTTTAAATTGAAAGAGTCTTTTGGTAAAATTTCCTTCTGGGGAAAACCACCATTACCCGGAAATACTTTTAGTCCTTTTAAAAGTGAAGATTTCCTGAGTTTATAGGCTAATGCCGATTCTCTGCCGCCACTGCCTAGTAGTAACACTTTCATAACTAGCCTAATTTCTCCATGCTTTTTAAAACGGTTTCTAACTTTGATTTAAGCCCATCCATTTTATCTTGCTCTTTAGCAATTACTTCTGCTTTGGCTTTAGAAATGAATTCGGGATTCGTAAGCTTCTTATTAATTTTTTCCATGTCTGTCTCAAGCGTAACTTTTTCTTTATTCAATCTTTCGCGCTCTTTACCAAAATCAATCATACCTGAGAGTGGAAGAATAATTTCCCCACGAGAAAAAGCTGCAATAGAATCCGATTGCTCTGTCGCATAATCGGGAGTAAACGACAATTCTTCTGCACGGGAAAGTTGTAGAATAGAAAGTTTTTCTTCTTCAATAATTTCTTTGGTAAGAGAGTCTTTTGATTTGATAATCATTTTACATTTTTTATCAGGAGGAATATTCAAGTCAGCTCGAACTACTCGCACTTTGGAAACAATCTCAATTAAAAGAGAAATTTTTTCTACTTTTGTAGAATCTCCTATTACAAAAGGTTTAGCCCAATCAGAATTCGAAAGTGCTTTTTCAGAAAACACACTGTAAATTTCTTCTGTGATAAATGGCATAAAGGGATGAAGTAAATTGAGAGCGGATAACAAGACATGCACTAAAGTCTGTCTTGCAGTTTCGAGGGATTTGTCTCCCGACTTTCCATAGATTCTAGGCTTCACAAGCTCAATATACCAATCGCAGAGATCACCCCAAATGAAATCATAGATATTAGCCGCCATTTCATAAAAGCGATATTCGCTATAGGCTTTCTCATAGTTAGCTAAACATTGATTAAAACGATCTAGTATCCAGGCATCACTAGATTCGAGTTCGGATGAATTCATTTCTTTTAGTTCGAAATTTTCAGGCAGATTCATCAAAATGAAACGACTAGAATTCCAAATCTTGTTACAGAAAGAGCGATACCCATCGAGCCTACTTTCGTCGAATAATATGTCTTTGCCTTCGGGAAGTGTTGCAGCAAGAAAGAAACGAAAGGAATCGGTTCCATACTTGGACATCATATCGAGCGGATCAATGGTATTACCCAGAGACTTGCTAAATTTCTTCCCGTGTTTATCACGAACGAGTCCATGAATCAAAACTTTTTTAAATGGAATTACACCCTCGTTGAACTTGAGTCCAAACATAATCATCCGCGCAACCCAGAAGAAGATAATGTCAAACCCAGTTACAAGAATCGACGTGGGATAAAACCTTTTCCAGTCTTCTGTTTTTTCAGGCCAGCCAAATACGGAAAACGGCCATAGACCAGAAGAAAACCAGGTATCTAAAACATCTTCATCCTGGAAAATTTCTTCTTTTTTAACATTAGAATTTTTAGCCCTGAATAATTCTAACGCTTCGTCTAAACTTTCCGCTACGACCATGGAACCATCAGGCGCATAATAAGCAGGAATACGATGACCCCACCAGAGCTGACGAGAGATGCACCAGTCTTTGATATTTTCCATCCATTCGAAATAAGTTTTTTCCCACATCTTTGGGATAATCTCGATTTTCCCGTCACGCACTACATCCATAGCTTTGTCTGCAAGAGGTTTAATTTTTACAAACCATTGAGTAGAGAGATAAGGCTCAATTACCGCCCCGCCTCTCTGATTGTGTCCAATAGAGTGAGTATAATCTTCAATTTTCTCAACCAGGTTTAGTTTCTGCAAGTCTTCAATGATTTTCTTTCTAGCGGCATAACGATCTAAGCCTTTATAGATTCCTGCATTCTCATTGAGAGAAGCATCCGTGTTCATAATATTAATAGGTGTTAGCCCTAGACGTTTGGCTGCTTCGTAGTCATTTGCATCGTGTGCGGGAGTAATTTTTACAAGCCCGCTTCCAAATTCTTTGTCTACAAATGTATCAAAGAGCAAAGGAATTTCTCGGTTCATGAGCGGTACAATTAGAGTAGCCCCTTTCATAGAAGCATAACGTGGATCGTCAGGATGAGCGCATACAGCAACGTCTCCAAGCATAGTCTCAGGGCGAGTTGTGGCTACTACGATGTAGTCGGAGGTTCCTTTAATAGGATAACGAAGATGATAGAGAAATCCTTTAGTCTCTCTAAACTCAACTTCAATATCAGATATAGCTGTCTTAGTAACGGGGCACCAATTAATAATACGCTCACCACGATAGATCAATCCTTCTTCATAAAGAGATTTGAATACTTTAATAACAGCCTTAGAAAGACCTTCATCAAAGGTAAATCTTTCCTTTGACCAGTCTACGCTTTCTCCAAGCATCTTTTGTTGGTGTGTAATTTGCCCGCCCGATTTGGCTTTCCACTCCCAAACTTTATTTATAAATTCATCTCTAGTAAAATCAGTGCGTTTTTGATCCTTAGCTGCCAATTGTTTTTCAACGACAACTTGTGTTGCAATTCCTGCATGATCCATGCCTGGAACCCAGAGAGCAGCTTTTCCTTTTTTACGCTCAATTCGAATCATAATATCCTGAATAGTATGATTGAGTGCGTGACCGATATGGAGTGTCCCAGTAACGTTAGGCGGCGGAATGACGATAGAAAATGAATCTTTCTTTGAGTAATCTACTTGGAAGGAATTATTTTTTTCCCAGTATTCAATCCATTTTTTTTCTACAGCTTGTGGCTCGTATCTATCACTAATTTCTTTTTTCATAATGCTAATTTCTCTTGCTGACTAATGCTTGTTAGTCTTAGGTATTTTCGGTAATATCAAGTAAGACGTGTTTATTTTTCATTGCGAATGCCATGAAATCATTTTCACTCACGGCCATTCTTACCGCAAAAGGCAATAGATGGTATACGGTCTTAAAAATAGTTTTCATCTGCTCATCATTTTTAATCACTTCCTTTGCCATCGGACCGACTTTGTCTACGACGTATTTCTTTATGACTGGAATGTTTGCTTCAAGAGTTTTCACTACTAAATCCGATAATTCTTTATCCATGGTTTGCCTCGTTTAACCTATAGCGCTTACCGCGCTCCTATTTAAACAGAATTTTGCAATATGCTTTTGAGACAAGAATTATTAATTTCTATGCATTGTGCGTTGAGGAGTTTAAGGAGATGTAAGGATACATAAATACGTCTGATAGAATTTTATTTTTTTGTTGTTTCCGGTAACCATTTATGCAATATTTTTTCAAATAAATCTTTTTTTACAGGCTTACTCGCATAATCACTCATACCCGCCTGAAAACATTTTTCAATATCACCTTTCACTGTCCCAGCCGTTATTGCAATGATGGGAACTTTACCGATAGTATCTATTTTTCGAATTTGCATAGTCGCCTCATAGCCATTCATTTCAGGCATTTGTACATCCATAAATATTATATCTGGTTTTTCATTTTTAAATTGTTCAATAGCATGTTTGCCATTACTCGCTTCTACAATAATTGCATTTGGTAAAATTTGAATAAGAATACTTTTCGCTAAATATAGATTAATCTCATCGTCATCTACAATTAAGAATTTTATAGACTGCTTTTTGTTAAAATTATCTAAAATAGGAATTTCATCCTCCTGAATTAAATCTTCATCGGGCTTTTTATTTTCTGGTTCAATAGATTTCTTTTTTAGCCTAGACAGGGCATCGAATATTTCATTTACCTTCACGGGCTTAACGATTCTTAATTGAACATCTAATTCGTTGCAAAATTTATTTAAAATTTCATCATCTGAAGAACTATCCAAGAGCATAATAGACATTTCATTTGAGGAAATGTTTAATTTTTTGCGGATACTACTAATTAGTTCAATTCCATCCATACCTGGCATATGATAATCAACAATAATTAAATCATAATTTTTATTTTTCTCAAGTTTAGCAAGTGCTTCGAATCCATCTTGAGCGGTATCTGTTTGTATGCCTGCATGCAAAAGCATATTTTGTAGGATTATTAAATTATTTTTATTATTATCAATTGCTAATACAGTTTTAACTTTATCTATTTCTTCCCAGTGAATAGGTTCTCCTATTTCATACTTGGATTTTAATGCAAAAGAAAAAGTGCTACCTAAACCCTGCTCAGTTTCTAATTCTAATTTAGAATTCATAAGCGCTAAAAGTTTATTCGATATAGTAAGTCCTAAACCTGTTCCTCCGAACTTGCGGGTAATAGAAGCATCCCCTTGCGAGAATGCTTCAAAAATTTTTGTTTTGTTTTCATTGGAAATACCAATACCTGTATCTCTAACAGAGAAAACAAATTCTCCTTCATGCAAATTTTCTTCTAATCTTTGAATCTCTATTTTAAATTCTATCTCCCCGTGTTGAGTAAATTTTGCAGCGTTTCCTAAAAGGTTAATGATAATTTGCCTTAACCTAATCGGGTCAGCAAAAACAAAACGCGGCGTATTTGGGTTTATATTTATTAAAACTTCAACCTCTCGCAGATGTGCTTTGTATTTAATCACATCTGCTGCTTGACCGGCTAATTCGAACAAGTCCACTTTTTCAATATTTAATTCAAATCTTCCTGCTTCTATTTTTGAGAAATCCAGTATATCATTGAGCAAATCTAAAAGTGAATTAGCGGACTGATAAATGATTCCCATGTATTGCGATTGCGTGTCACTTAATCTTGTCTTCATTAATAAATCAGTAAACCCTATAACTGCATTTAAAGGCGTCCTGATTTCATGACTCATATTTGTAAGAAATTCTGATTTAGCACGGTTCGCAATCTCTGCTTGTTGTTTTGCATTTAATATTTCTAGTTCGTAAGATTTACGCTGAGTGAATTGTATTACGATTATTCTGAGAAGGTTTAATTTTCCATTTTTATCTTTTCGTATTTTAGCATTTACTAATACATGCATTTTTTCCCCGGTACTTTTTTTAAAATCAAAATTAATTTCCTGGATGAAATCTTGCATATAAAGCAAGGGGATAAAGTGCGTTTGGTGGTAGATTTTTCCACCTGCTGTAAGTAAATCAGTCCATTGCTTTTTCCCGATTAATTCTTCTCTGGAATATGAAAGCCAATTCAATAAAGTATCATTTACTCTCGTGATAGTGCCATCAGGTAAAGCCGAAAAGTAACCACAGGGGGCTTGGTTGTATAACTCTTCTATTGGATCATTTGTATCAGCGACATTCATTGCTTTGTTATAAATTGGAGTCCATATAATTTTTTATAATTTGAATAGTTTCATTCGGGTGACTTAAATGCGGACAATGACCTGTAGCCTCTAGCACTACCATTTGGCTATTAGAAATATTTTTATTTAGATATTCACCTACTTTCATTGGCGCAATAATATCCTGAGAACATTGTAATATTAGGGTTGGTGTAAGCAGGTCAGGTAGATCATTGCGATTATCCCCTAAAAAAGTAACACGCGCAAAATGCTTTGCAATTTCAGGATCATGTAAACAAAAACTATTAGTAAGTTCTTGTGTAAGTTCCGGCTTATCGGGATTACCCATAATCACGGGGGTAATAGCACTTGACCATCCGAGATAATTACTATCTAATGCATCTATCATTTCTAAAATATCAGCTTCCGAAAATCCACCATAGTATTCGGAGTCATTAATATACCTGGGAGAAGGACCTATCATTACAAGTTTGCTAAATACATTTGGTTTTTTCTTGGCAGCAAGTAAGGCGATCATTGTGCTTACCGAATGTGCAATTAGAATTATCTTTTCTAATTTTAATGACTCACATATTTCTAAAATATCATCTGCATAACCTTGCAGGCTTGCATACTTTTTCTTATCATAAGAACTCCAATCAGATTTGCCGGAGCCTACATGATCAAAAAGAACAACCTTATAATTCTCTAAAAATGCCGGCGTAATAAATCGCCACATATTTTGATCACAGCCATAGCCGTGGGCAAATAAAATTACCTGCTCGCCGTTGCCTTTTATTGAAACATTATTTCGTTTAATTATATCCAATTTAATTCTCCCTTGGCTTATCAGTCAGTGCATTTAAGAATGTAACAATGCTTTCGATTTCTTGTTCGGATAGATTTTTTCCTAGTTGGATCTCTGCCATTTTTTTAACGGCAAGATCGAGTGTACTTTGGCTTCCATCGTGAAAATAAGGAGCAGTAAGCGCTACATTTCGAAGAGAGGGTACCTTAAATACATACATATCCTCTTCCGCGGAGGTGATTTTAAAACGCCCTGTATCTTCTTTATTTTCATAATGTTTTTTTACTCCCATCTTTTGAAATGAATTTCCACCTAGCATAGGTCCTTTATGGCAATTCGCACAGCCGATGGCTAAAAAAATCTCGAGCCCTCGAATCTCATCCGCGGTTAATGCCTTGTATTTCCCGCGCTGAAAATCGTCAAACCTATCATTTGTTCTGAATGTTCTTTGAAAAGAGGAGATACTTGCAGTTATCTGCCCGAATGTAATTTTTCCAGACTTATCGGGAAATGCTTTTTCAAATAAATCTTTATACTCTGGAATAGAATAAATTTTATCAATTAAATACTTTTCATCCGGGATTGCCATCTGCAAAGGACTAAAAAGTGGAATTCGAATCTGTTCTTCTAAATTTTTTACCCTGCCATCCCAAAATTGTGCTATATGAAATCCAGAATTTAAAACTGTGGGTGTGTTTCTAGAATTTAATTTACCAAAAACTCCTGGAGATAAACTCAAATTATCCACACCCGCTTTTTTGTTTAATACGTTATGACAGGTATTGCAAGATTGGTTATCATTTACAGAAAGCCTATTATCAAAATAAAGCTTCCTTCCAAGATGGATCGAGGCAAGGCTATCATTCTCACTTCCTGGCATTCTATCAGGAATCACTCCAAAAATCTCATTAGAGGTCTTTATTAGAGTCTTGGTTCTTTCACTCGGCGTGCACATAATAATAAGTAGACTCAAAAATAGAAAGCTAGTTTTAATATTCATAATTTAGTATCCATTGGTTATATTTGATAGTATTCTTTTTCCTTCTTTCGTGCTTACTAAAAAAAACTCTTCTTCTCTTAAAGAAGGAATTTTTTTCTTTGCGACTTGAAAATACCGATTCAAAGGAGTAAGGGATCCTCGTATATCGTTGCATAAAATTGCATCTCTCCAAACAGTTAAGAAATCTACTGATATTTTTTCAGCCTCTGGCGCTTCTTCTGAAGCTTTAACGGCTAATAGGTATTCTCCTAATTCAAAGTGTGCTTTTGCAAGCATAGTATAATAATTTTTATCTTTTACTTTTTCCTTTTTTAAAGGTATAGCATATGTAATTACATCAGCCCATGACTCATTTATGTAATGAATTTGCATCAGCGAGTGAAGTGCTACCGGATTATACGCATATATCGTTAGAATTTTTTCAAAGTAAGGCTTTGCTAATTCTAAATCGCGAATAGAAATAAAATAAAGTCCTAACTCTTCAAGTGCCTGAATTTCATACTCTTGGTAATTTGAAATTACATCCAAAAAAAGAACATGCTCCTCAGCACGATTTGAGGACTTTAAGTATTTCATAAATTCAAAAACTTTTTTTTTATCTCCCGAATGCAACTTATAATAATCATTTAGCATTTTCTTAGCAATTTCATACTCATCTAGTAAATAATAAATCCGTAGTAAGTTGAGATAAGGAGTCATTTCCTGCGGTTTCTCTTTCTGGAGCTTTCTTAAAATTCCTTCACTTGATTCGATATATGATAATTTAACACCATAGACAGCAAGATTATTTAACTCATGAAAAGACTTTGCCCCTTGCAATGATTTTACTTTTTTGTCTAATGAGGTAAAATCTGGATTTTCCACTGGAGATAGATTTTCCTTTAGAAGTATAAATTGATTATCCGCTCTAAGAATTTCAGATTTATCCTCTTCTAAAACTGGAGTAGGACGAAAAATAGAAAAACATCCTGAAAAAAAGAGAAAAACAGAAAATAGAAATATCACACCTATCCAATTATTGAATTGCGAATAATGCATATTTGCTACATCGTTAAGAATATTTATTTTCTTCATTTAACTGTCTGGCGAATAAAAGATATTTTAGCGACTTCTTTTGATTGCCCATTAATAGATAAAGTATAGATAAGTCAAATGCATCTTTGGGATTTGGCTGAATGCATTCTTTTTCATTGTAATAATCTTGGAGGTTACTTTCAAATCTAATCAGTCTTCGATTTTTTATGGCAGTAATTCTATTGATAAATTCTTTTTCCCTAGCAGTGGGATTAATTTTTTTATATTGCATTTCCTTGATAAAACTCAGGAAGCGATCATCTGTAGATATTGTTTGGCTAAGTATCTTTAGAGCTTTCGAATAACGTCCCGTTTTAATATATAAATCTGATTTAATAAGTTTTATGGATGAATCTTCTGCATACTGAGCGGAATATTGGCTTAGTACTTTGAACGAATCTCGATACCGTTCTTTCTTATAATAAAACTTTATTAACTCTTCCAAGCAAGCTTTGTGATTTGGATCGATTTTTATTACATTAGAAAGATATTGTTCCGTCTTATCACTATTATTCGCTCTAGCATAAATAGAAGCGAGAAGTACGTGAGAATTGATAAAGCGTCGTTTATAATAGAGTGATTTCTTTAAACATTGAATTGCCTTTTTAAACTTATTCTGTTTATATAACTCTGATCCTAGTTGAAAAAAAGTTTCCTCATTCGGGTTAAGGTTTGTAATTTTGAAAAATAATTCGAGAGCATTTTTGTGTTCTTCTAAATTAGAATATAAATTGGCTAAACGACGAAGACATTTTAAATTATCTGGTTCCATTTCAAGGCATTCAAGATACTTGCGAATTGCCTTTTTGTAATCAGCCGCTTCTTCTGATTCTAGCCCTTCTTTATAGACTTCCCGAAGTTTACTGATTTTATAATGGGTATAACGTCTCTTAATATTATCTTTAATATTGCTTACGTAACCTGAAAGGTTTTTGGAATCTATGACATCTGATCTATCTTTCATTTATAATCACTGGGCACCACTACGAACCTGTCCTGAATAGCAATCTAAGAACCCAAAATAATTTAGCAAGAAAATTAAAATTATCCCTTCGTCTCCTTAATTCCACCCGATTAACAACGAATTTCAGCAACCTTTGCTTGGGAAAATTTAATTATTCTAGAAAAATGCCGAATTTGTCTGCTTTTCCTGTCGATTATTATACTAATTAAACTTAAGAACTATTAAGGTAGGTTCCAAACACATGAAACATATTCTGATTACACTGGGAATAGTAGCCCTGATCTCCTGCCAATCTACTCAACCGAAAGAAGAAGAGGCTATCGCTACTTCTACGCAAGAAAATACTGTAACTAAAACAGAAGTAAAGGAAATAGCAAAAACAATTGAAAGACCTAAATTCGATGAGATTGGTTTTGCATCTTGGTATGGAATTCAATTTCAGGGAAAACCAACTGCCAGTGGAGAAATGTTTGATCGTTTCAAATTGACTGCTGCACATAGGACAATCCCATTTGGATCCATTGTAAAAGTTCAAAATCTAGAAAATAATAAAGAAGCTGACGTAACTATTAATGATAGAGATCAAGAGTGCCTTTCGGTAAGGCACGGCCCCACTTGATCCAAACTGTAAGTTTGTGTGGAGCTGTTCAAGTATGTGCCAAGCGGATCCCCTCGGGCCAGCGCTTACCTGCACCCAGCGGTACATCATGGGGTCTTCCCCGCTGAACTGGGCCAGAGTCTCCTGGTCAAACGAGGTTACGGACGATGCAGGCGTCTCAGGATCCGCCCCCGGCGTGCTGGCGCGCGACGACGTCTTGATGCGGTACTCCATCTGGAACGTCTTGCGACCACGCACAGCAGCCGCCACGCACGCCTGGAAACCAGGGAATGATGGACAGTTTAAGAGATATGCAAGGGGTGGAGGCAGCTTTGAT
>JANYCR010000558.1 GCA_025360185.1 Leptospiraceae bacterium
ATCAAAGCCTTTGTAATTCCCTTTGACGCTTGCAATTACAAGCCGTGGTCCATCCCATGCAAGAAAAATAGTCGCATCGGGAACGGTTAAGAGCAAATGAGTTGGAATTACGGTTAACGCGGCGTAGCTCAAGACGATTCCTGATTTAAGCGCATAATATACGCTTTGCGTTGACCCTTTAGAAAAATCGTAAATCATTCCGGTAGCAGTGGCACCTGATTCGTAAGTAGCACCTGCAACTGCTCCAACTGCTCTGGTAGATTCTACCCCGGTGAATGTTGCGACCTGATTGAATGCGCCCATCGTTGTTCCACCGACTACAGTTGGTGCTGTTGCAGTCGCGGATAAAACTCCCATCGAGCTCAAGAAACCTGCTTCCATTGTAGGGCTAATAACTCTATACCCCAATTTCGTCGGGTAATAGATAACAAGACCTGTTGTTACTATAGTTTGATTTAAAAATGTAGCAACGTAGGCAACAGGGACTGCGACTCCATTGATGACTACAATTTTTCCAGAACCCACAACCGTTGTAGCAACTGGGGCAAATGCCAATTCCTTCATAGCAACAGTATACCCCTGAAAAATATCCCATAAGGCAACTAACGTATTTGATTTTGTTCCCGATTCTTCGTATTCTTTAGAGTAGGCGACGACTGCTCTTTTATATGCTCCAGACCATGCTTTCGAAATAGTTCCGCCATTTTTTTCAGCAATCTCTTTGAATAATTCTGTGATGGATGAATAATTTTTCATTCTATCTTTATTAAATTCTTTTATATTTGAAAATATTTCTTCCCTGTCTTTTTTTTCTATGTCGCCTAATGAGATATAACCCATCACAAAGCTATTTCCCGATTCTTTGAATAATTCTCCGGATTTTTCTAATTCCCATTTTGCGAGATCAAATGTTCCTGAATAAATTGATTTACTAAATTCATAGAGTGCCTTCTCTTCATTTTTTCCTAGGCTTCGAATCATTATCATCGTATCGCCAAGATTACCCGGATATTTTTCTGCTCTTTCTTTTAGAGATACGAATAACATCGCCTTAGCCGTTCGAAAGGACATCGCTCCATTTTCTAAAACAACCTTGGTAGATTTTTTGGAAGAGGGGATAATATACCATCCCTTCTCATGAATATTTTTACGCTCTCCCAAAGCATTCGCGGTAAGTGGCGCAATCTTTTGAAATTCTTGCGGTTTGACATTATCCCCTACAACATCTTCTCCAATTACTTTCTTTTGCACATCACTTGCACAATGTAGCAGAAAAAAAAATATTAAATTTAATCTAAGAAATTTATCAACTTTCATTTATTTTTACATCCTCACGGGAAATAGGAAACATTAGTTCGATAGTAGAAATTTGTATTCTCTTGTCATCCCCGAAATCCCTTATCGGGGATCTCAAATAATATAAAATCTTATTTAGAACTAGAGATTCCCGATTAAAAATTTAGGGAATGACATCTAAAAAACTATTTTCTCAACACCTGTCGTTTGCCCGTCGGGAATTTTTTCGAATACATTGATAGGTTTCTTTAGAATTGCGTCGCGTCCGAAACGAAAGGATTGGGATTCGACGATGGCGCGGTAGGATTTATTTAAGAGAACACTTCTTTCTTTCGATGGATTAATTAGAACACCTACATCGGATTTTAGTTTTGTAAATGCTTCCTGGTTTAGAGTTCCGTCTTTTTGAAAAAAGATTTTTTTAATTTCTTCATTCTCTCTAAATTCATCGCCGGCTTGGTTGTTTTGCAAATAAAAAGAATACTCGTTTTGTTCGCCTAAGTTTTTGAATGTCACTAGTCTATCGGCTACTCCTGATATGCCTTTACTCGACCAGTGTCCCCAACCAAAGTTTACTTTTGATTTGTCACTTCCTTCCATTTTACGATTAAAAGAAAATGTGCTATCGGCTAATACTCCTAAACTGCTATGACAGCCCATACAGAATAAAGTTTCTTCGTTTGTCTGTGGTCTGAGATTTCCTTTTTTGTCTTCGATATAACCCTGGTAAACCCAGCCCGATTTATTGTCGAATCCGTGCTCATAGTCTCCGTGGAAACCTTCGGGAGTTTTCTCTGTTCTAAAACGTAAGTCTTTTTTTTCCCTGGAAACTTTGTCTTTCAATTCAGAATAATTATACCATTCGTTTTTCCTGGCATAGCGAAGTTCTTTCATACGTCTGGAAAGCAGAACAGTATTAGCCTCTTTATTCCAATCCAGGTAACGAACGGAATGCAAAAATTCAGTTCCTACAGGAAAAAGCCCTCCTGCGGTTAATAACTCTTTACTGGTCAGATAATCCTCCGCCATTCCCGCATAACGCATCGCCTCGGTAGACGACCAAGTGTATTTTAATTGATTCGTTTTTTCTAATTTACCATTTTGA
Source organism: Leptospiraceae bacterium (assembly GCA_025360185.1). Taxonomy (GTDB): domain Bacteria; phylum Spirochaetota; class Leptospiria; order Leptospirales; family Leptospiraceae; genus UBA2033. The sequence goes on from JANYCR010000558.1 coordinate 2,402, forward strand.
TCTAAGTCTATTCCAGAAACACTCTCATCTAGAGTTTCGGTTTTTATTGTTTTCTGTTTTAAAAATGCTTCTACAATTCCAAGGTTTGTTTTATATATTTCTAAATTGAACTTTCTCTTCTTATCGGCTCTAAATGGAAATGGTAAGCGTATTAACACGTCATCTGTTGATCCATTCGTCGCCCAGAAAGTTCCTAGAAACGGGTAATAACGATAAGCCCTCCAGCCAGAATACTCACCTGTCTTCGGATTTTTATCAAACCCATCTTCATCAAAATGAAAGTAGCAATCAGGAATATATCCTCCCCAATTAGCAGGTAATTTTTTATTCAGAATAACTTCACCCTTATCATCTTTATAATTATCTTCCCGGATATAATTTTTTATTTGTGCATCTGAATAAGAATCAGCATTTTTAAAGCTAAATAAATTTTTCCAGGGATTTACCTTTCCTACTTTGGGAAATTCATAATGCGTTTGTAGGTCGGAATCATCTAGAAAATTTGGCTTCTCTTCCTTAGTATGACAGGCATAACAGGGATTATGCGCTTTTCCAGAAGAATCCATCGCTTTTGTATAACACATCGATGGGATGTAAGCCGTCGGATTATTATTTTTAACAAAATCTATACGATTTAGAACTTCTAATTTTTTTATAAATTCATTTGATT
>JANYCR010000560.1 GCA_025360185.1 Leptospiraceae bacterium
CGATTGTCCTTAGCTTTGTAATGTTCGCAAACTTAGGAGCGGAGTTTATGCCTGAGCTAGATGAAGGCTCACTCCTTTTAGAAGTAGCGCGGCTACCCTCTGTTTCCCTCTCGGAGTCAATCGACACGGGAAGAAGAATAGAACACGCACTCAAGGAAAAATTTCCAGAGCTAATTCATGCTGTATCAAGAACAGGCTCACCCGACATCGCAACCGATCCGATGGGAATTGACAGAACGGATATATATCTCCAATTAAAACCCAAAGAAGATTGGAGATTTGAGCGAGAAAAATTAATGCAACTACTTGTCGAAGATGTAGAAAAATCTGTTCCAGAAGTGGCAGTCTCTGTATCACAACCAATTAAAATGAGAACAAATGAGCTAATAGCGGGTATCCGCTCTGACATTGGGGTGAAGATATTTGGAGAAGACATTAAGACTCTTCGTGAAATTGGAGATAAGACTTCGCATGAACTGAGAAAGATTAAAGGAGTAGTGGATTTAAAAATAGAACAACTCGGCGGTCTTAATTATTTACGAATTAAACCAAGGCGAGAAAGTCTTGCTCGCTATGGCGTGAACATACTAGATATCAACCAGGTTACGGAAATTCTATCGTCAGGTTACATGGCAGGTAGCGTTTTCGAAGGAAACAAAAGATTCGATATCACAATAAAAACAAATCGAGAAATTCATTTTAATCTTGAGGAAATTCGCTCTTTACCCGTTAAATCTAGTTCAGGAATTTCGATTCCTCTTGGAGATTTAGCCGATGTATATATTGAGAGCGGACCGGTTCAGGTCAGCCATCAAAACCAATACAGAAGAATGATCGTAGAGTTCAACGTTAGAGGAAGAGACATGATGAGTGTGGTAAAAGAAGCCAATGAGTTATTGACTAAAAACATTCCTCTACCCGTTGGTTATAGATTCGAGTTCGGTGGAAAATATGAAAATTATATTTCAGCTAGAAATACACTTCTAGTTGTAGTTCCACTTACACTTTGTTTAATTCTTTTTCTTTTATGGTTAGCTTTTGGGCAAGTAACTCCAGCACTCATGATTTTTTTAAACGTTCCCTTCGCAATTACAGGTGGAGTATTATTTTTATACTTGAGAGATATTCCATTTAGTATTTCTACCGGCGTTGGATTCATCGCCTTATTCGGAGTAGCCGTTCTTAATGGACTTGTGCTAATTTCTTTTACTAAAGAGCAAGAAATAGAAGGCATGACTCATACGGAAGCGGTTATCAGTGCTGCCCATATTCGACTTCGTCCTGTTCTTATGACTGCCATCGTAGCGGCTACTGGCTTTATACCAATGGCTGTCTCTACAAATATGGGAGCAGAAGTCCAACGACCATTAGCCACAGTAGTCATCGGAGGACTGATAACAGCAAGCATCCTCACTCTACTAGTATTACCGGTCGTCTACGCGCGATACTATGAATTGAAAAAGGGAAAGCCTTAACGATGTTGCAACGCACATTATTACTATTATTCGCTCTTATCTATCCTGTGTTCTGGGCAATTTTTAAATTTACCAAGATGCCTATAGATGATCCGAAGCAACGGATAGTAGTGAGTATCCTTTGCTTGATAGCTTTTAAGCTGTATAATTCTGATAATCCCAAGATTCGAAAGAATCAGAATCTACTAACCTATATAGTGTATTATATGGTTACGCTCCATAGTTTATATCTTTCCTATATAAATCATTTCTCTGTAGAATTTCAAGTGCAGAACTTTATACTGATTGTATTTGCTTCGTTAGGATTTATACGTAAATACCATTTATTTTATTATCTATTCTTCACCTTCTTTTGCTTTGTTCCAATCACTGTTTCAGGATTTATGAAATTAGAAATCTATTATATCCTTTGCACCTTACTCATAGTATGCGCAGGCTCTTTCGTAATCCAGATTTTTCATATTCAGTTTTTGAAACAGCTTCTAATAAATGACAGGACACTTCTCAGGTCAGTAGATAAAATCAAAGATGGAATTATCATAACCGATACAACGAGTCATGTTCTATTTGTAAATGAAGTCGCGCAAAAGCTTTTAGATTTTAACTCTGAATTTTTAGTTGGTTCAAAAGTAAATCTACCTATTCCATCCGAAAACAGACTCACGGGGGATAGGACTGTTATCCACACTGTAGAAGATCGGTTGGTCGAAATCAGGATGTTAAAAGTAGAACGTTTAGGAAGACCTGCTTTTTTCATAATCGTGAAAGACATCACCCTAGAAGAAAGAGCTAGACTCGAAACAGAAAGGAAAAGGCTGTTACACGAAAGCGTATTAGTTAGCGCAAAAGAAGGATTGGTCGGTGTTGATAAAGATGGTAAAATTACTTTCCTAAATCAATATGCACTTGAAATTACAGGTTATTCAGAAGAAGAAATTCTAGGTAGGACATTCCATGAAACATTTCACCACAGTTGGGTAGATGGAAGTCCACACGAGGAAGAGAATAGTCCCGTCAAAGAGACATTATCCACAGGTGTCACAAGTAGAATCAATAATGAAATCCTCTGGAAGAAAGGAGACAAGTTCTTTTATGTAGAATACACCTGTTCTTCGATTAAAAAAGAAGAAGAAATTACGGGAGCAGTCATTGTATTTAAAGATATTTCAGAGAAGAAACGGCAAGAAGAGTTAGATAATAAATACAGCGAAGAATTAGTTTTTCTTTCCGAGTCTGCTATGCGATTTTTACAAACAAATTCAAAAGAAGAAATTTTTGAATATATGTCTGCTTCTATTTTTGATTTTACTAAGCCGAGGGCAATCGTTGTAAACTCCTACAATCCTAATACTCTTGAATTTAAAGTCGAGTCCATGAGCGGGTTTAAACAATTCATAGGACCTATTGAGAAACTTGTTAATTTTGAGATAAAGGGCTCGAAATATGTTTTCGAAAAGGAGCGTTACTTTCCAGCGGCTACTCCTAATAAGCTCCTACATTTGCCAGACGGTCTTTACGCAGTCAATTTTGGAAATCTAAATCGAAAAGAATGTATGATGATTGAAGCAATGCTAAATGCCAATCGAGTTTATAGTTTTATACTTTTAGAAGAAGAAAAAATTCTAGGCTCTGTCATAATACTATATCCTGATGAAAAGTTTCCTTTTGAGACTATGCTTGAAATTTTTTTACACCAGGCAACAATAGCGCTTAATAGACATTAAGAAAATCATATATAGCTAGATGGATGGATGTGATGAACGACGATATGTATCCCGCGCCTTAAAAACCTATAAGATTTCCCTTCTTTTTACAGAATTTAAACAATATTCCCTTGACGGAATATGACCTTCGAAGTATATTATTTTTATGTGGGAAGTTGTATCTACTAAAGAATTTGATGAATGGTATTTTAAAAACGGAAATTTAAATGATAGTGAACGAAAAATTATAGCATCCGATATTCGCTTAATTGAAGAATTTGGTTTCTCACTAGGACGGCCTTACGTTGATACTTTAAAAGGTTCTAAATTAAATAATTTAAAAGAATTAAGAACGAAATTAAGTAACAAAGTAATCAGGATATTTTTCATATTTGATCCGAAAAGAAGGGCTATTCTTTTAATTGGTGGGGATAAGAAGAATGATAAAAAATTTTATCAAACTATGCTGACTAAAGCTACAAAAATTTATAATGAATTTTTAAAAGGTGAATTTTACAATGAAATCAAAAAAAAAATCCAATAATTTTTTTCAAAAATTAGAAACAAAGTATGGAAAAGCATACATACAAGAAGTAAATGAACTAGCTGACAAAAAGATATTAAAAATAAAGCTTGCTCAATTAAGAGAAACAGCAGGCAAGAAACAGTCAGAGATTGTTGGCTTTTCACAGGCAAGCATTTCTAAAATAGAATCTAGAAATGATATGAAAATATCTACTTTGATTGACTATGTCCATGCTCTAGGCATGGAAATTGAAATTAAAGCAAGTAGTAAATCCAATAATAAACGAGTTCTTCTGTTAAAGGGGTAGAAGTATGAAGAAAATTTTATTACTCGTTTTAATTTTACTTTTCAATTGTTATGCGAACGTTAAGCCAAACCCTATTCCCGGATGTAAGCGCATAATGGGAATGCCGGGTCCTGAAGATATGGCGATTGATAGAGAGACCGGAATTTTATATGTATCGAGCCATGAAAGAAGAGGCAAGCTTGTAGACGGAAAGCTTTTCCAATTAAATTTGAATGCGACTGATGAGCCTTTGGCAAGTTTAATCGAGACCAACTACCCAGAAAAATTTCATCCGCATGGAATAAGTCTTGTTAAGTTAAAGGGCAAATCGTTATTATACGTTATATCCCATTCTAACCTGGAAGATCCGACTCATACGATTGAAGTATTTCAAATCGAAAAAGGGAAATTAACACATATAGAAACAATTCGAAATGAAACTCTAATTAGCCCTAATGATTTACAGGTAATTCCTGACGGTCGGATATTTGTTTCGAATGACCGTGGAGAAGGAAGTATGTTTCGATCTGTGATTGACGGGCTATTCGGAATTAAGCGCTCTCGAATTAGTTACTTTGATGGGAAAAAATGGAAACTTTTTGAAAACCCAGTGACCTTTGGAAATGGAATATTATATAGAAAGATTATGGATAAAGAATACCTATACCGTGCGGCAACGACTCCTGAAAAAATTTACAAGTATGAGATGATTCAGAATGGAGGCGAGACAGAATTAAAAGAAGTAAAAGTATTTTCCTATGATGCGGGACCTGATAATTTAGAAGAAGACGAAGAGGGTAATATTTATTTTGCGGCACATAAATCTATCTTTCGCTTTTTAAAACATAAGGATGATCCAAATTATCCGTCACCGTCACAGATTTTTGTGATGGATAAAAATGAAAATACGAAAGAAATTTATGCAAACGATGGAACTGAAATTCCCTCTTCAAGCACAGGACTAAAATATAAAAATAAGCTTTATATCAGCCAGGTATTTAATCCTTTTATTCTTGTCTGCCCGCTAAAATAATGCCATCACTCCACGAAGATTCCAACATGGCTGTAATGGCTGTTAACTGCTCCGCAGAAGAAAAGAAATTTATCCTTACTTGCCTCGAACTAGAAAAAGTAAAAACAATTCTATGGAGCAAAGAATTTTCCATTCCAACTCTAAAGAAAAACGAAGTATTGTTTGTCGATGGATTTGATAGAACAGCGCTCAGCGAATTTGTAAACTG
>JANYCR010000603.1 GCA_025360185.1 Leptospiraceae bacterium
GGGAGATCCTGGTTCCAGTAGATTTTATCTTTCTCTAGAAGATGACTTAATGCGTATCTTCGGTTCAGATAGAATTTCCTCCATCATGCAAAAGCTTGGAATGGATGAAGGACAAGAGATTGAGCACAAAATGGTAAGTAATGCAATCGCTCGTTCTCAAAAAAGAGTTGAGGGGCATAACTTTGATATCCGCAAGCACTTACTGGAATACGACGATGTAATGAATGCGCAGCGGATATTTATCTATAACCTCAGAAACGATGTTCTAAATGAAGAAGCAAACATGGAAGAGCTAGTTGAAGAGTGGGTAAAGGAAACTGTAGACTTACAAATCGATACTCATTGCGAAGGGAAAAATCCATCTGCTTGGGACTTAATTTCTATGAACGAGTGGCTAACAACGATGAATGTTTCCATTCGAATCAAAGAAGAAGATTTTACTAGATCCAATGATGTATTACAAAAGCTGAGTGAAAAATTAATATCTGAATTTATCAGTGTTTATAAAAGTAAAATTTCCAAAGTAGGAAAAGAAGTTTGGCAGTATTTAGAAAGAAGTATCCTGCTCGATATTTTAGATCATAGATGGAAGGAACATTTATACGTGATGGATCATTTGCGTGATGGAATTTGGACTGTTGGTTATGGAGAAAAAAATCCACTTGTCGAATACAAAATCCAAGGCTTCAAAATTTTTGCGACGATGGTGGATAACTTGAAAGCAGAAATCTTAAGCTTCTTAATGAAAGTAGAAGTTGCGGAAAATACAAAGATTGAAGAAAAAGAAGTAGAATACAAAAAAATCGGGCAAGAGACAACCGACATAGATTTATTTAACATGAACGGAAATCAAAATGATTTACTTCACATCAACAATAAACGAAAAATTGATACGAATACTTCTTCTACTAGCTCCGGCGGCTCTTCTTCTAGAAAGAGCAGTAGACGAAAAAGATAGATGATCCTAGATGGAATTTTACAAAACAGTAGAGCAGGAGATTCTGCCTGCCCTTATTGTAAAGGGGTAGGAATTGTTCTAGATGAAATACTTCCAGGCTCACGCAGCGGCTCATTGGGATTATGCTCTTGCGTAACAGAGCATTGCATAAGATGTCCGGCTAAGTCAAAAGCTCCTTACCTAGTCTACGAAGAGTCTCTCAATAAAATGATTCCTTGTTTCTGTCAGGAAGCAAGGCTAACAAGAAATAGGCTCGATAAGATAATTGACTCTTCCAACATTCCACTACGTTATAAATATAGGTTCCTAAATTCTATGGACGTATCTGGAAATAATATGATCTCTCTCTTTGTCGCACATGACTGGGCAAATGAATTAATCAATAACTGGAATAATCCATCTCATTGGAAAGATAAACCCAAGCAAGGAATGTATTTGTCAGGAGGAACCGGATCTGGTAAAACCTTATTAGCCTGCATTATCTTAAATGAATTAATTTTCCGCTACGGGGTAAAATGCCGTTATGCTAAGATTAGTAAAGATTTCTTAAACGCACTCAGAGACACCTACCAAAAAGACAGTGAATATCATGGGCAAGAACGAAGTATTGAAATGGAATTTGCCGATATTGATGTTCTGGTAATTGATGACTTTGGAGTTCAAAAAGATTCTGATTGGGTAAATGCAAAGCTTTATGACTTGATAGACTCCAGATACGAAAAAGAAAAAATCACCCTCCTCACTTCGAACTCTCCTCTCTACGATTGGAAAGAGAAAGGAGAAGGTAGAGTCTACTCAAGATTATGCGAAATGACTCACGAAATTAAATTAGAATGTCCGGATTACCGCTTGAAGTTTCAAATGAGCACGTCTTAATAAAGATTGCCACAGAGTCACTGAGACGCAGAGTTTTTAATCTGGTAATTTATTAATAAAAAGTGCTTCAAGTCTTTAATTCATACTGAGGAATTTTACATTAATTGTCAGAGATAAATTTACATAAATCATTTATATCTATTGGTTCTAATCTAGGTGATAGATTACAATATATCGAAACTTCAATTACCGAAATTCAGACGCTCGCATCTACTCGGCTAATTGCAAAATCTCCCATTCTAGAAACGAAAGCATTAGATGTAACAGATCAGCCTGATTTTTTAAATTGCATTATTGAAATAGAAACGAATCTTACTCCACTTATGCTTCTTGAACAATTGCAGCAAATTGAGATTAGACTCGGACGAATCAAGCGATACGATAAAGGTCCAAGGGAAATTGATTTAGATATTTTGACTTATGATGATCTGGTAACGGCTAACGAGCGATTAACGCTTCCACATCATTCAATTACAACAAGACCTTTTATTAAAGAATTGATAAGAGAATTGAATTAATTTGTCATTCCCGAATTTTATTCGTGGCTAATTTCATTCCACCACAAAATAAAAAGTAGAGCCTTTGCCTTCTTCGCTTTCTGCCCAGACTTGTCCGTTGTGTTTATCAATAATGCGGCTAACGAATGCTAGCCCAACTCCAGATCCTTCAAACTCATCACTAGAATGAAATTGTTGGAATGGTTCAAAGAGTTTATCCGAGTGCTGCATATTAAATCCTGCACCGTTATCACGAACAAAGACAATGACTCTTCCATCCTTAGTAACACAGCCTACTTCAATTTTTGCATACTGCCTGTGCTTAGTAAATTTGATGGCATTCTCCAAAAGATTATGCATAACGATGCGGATTAAATTAGGATCTGCATATACACTCATGCCTGCTTGAAGGTTGAGTTCTAAATTATTCGATGAACTTGACTTGTTAATTTCTTCTACAATCTCTTTGCAAAGAGATGTAAGATTAATGGAGTGAAGATCTAATTCAAATCTAGTAATCTTAGCTAGATTTAATAAATCTCCTACCAGAGAATCTATATTAACCGCTGCATTCTTAATTTTCTCTAAATAAGAAATTTCTATTTCGTCCAATTTATGTTTGGCTCGATCACTTAACGCATTTACAAAGCCGTTTATGTTGCGAAGCGGGGCTTGTAAATCATCTGAAATAGAAAAACTAAAAGCCTCTAACTCGCTGTTCATAATTTCTAGTTGTTTAGTCCTATCACGTACAGTTGCTTCGAGTTCAACGTTTAGATTTCGAATAGCCTCTTCTGATTTTTTCCTCTCGGTGATATCTACTACTACCAATTGAACAGCAATTTTTCCGCTATAATCAAATTTAATTCCAGATACTTCTACATCAATCGGGGTTCCATCGAGCTTAATAAATTTTTCCTCAACAGGGGCTAATTGTCTTTCGTCAACAAAAAGACTTTTGATTCGAGAAACTACAAGCTCCCTAAAATCCGGGTGGACAAACCGCATTACACTCTGTCCGATAATATCTTCCGGATATTTACCCCCAAGAAGTCGAATTCCTGCAGAATTGGCAAACACGCATTTTCCGTCAACATGAACATAGATACCAAAAGGGGATAATTCAACTAAGCTGCGGTATCTCTCTTCCCCAATCCTGAGTTGTTGTTCCATATTCCTACGCTCAGTTACGTCTCTCATTGAAACAAGAAATACAGTCTCTTCTTCCCATACAGTCTCTACTGCTCTCATTTCCACAATGGCACTTAAAGAATTTCTAGAAGGAATTATTATTTCTGCAACTTCATCGGATAATATTGGATAGCCTAAAGGCTGACTAATTAATTTTTCTTTGGATTTATGAAATAAATATTCAGCGGCAGGGTTAGCAAAGCGGATAATTCCGTCTTGGCTTACAATCAAAATTGGAATTGAATTTTGGGTTATAATATTCTGAAAACGAATTTCACTTGTGACAAGTTCTTTTCGAAGAGCTTTTATTATTTCTTCTTTATGATTTTCGCCCTGTTTATCCATAAACCTTTTCTAATTCAAGAATCTGCATCAACTTATTTTTATTATTAAAATTACCTACTACCCGGATTGATTTTCCAGGACTTTCCTTTATTAAAGTAGGTGTTACTAAAATTTTTGATTCATCGGCGAGGAAGGGTTCTTTTAAAATGTCTATAATGAAAATTTCATAATTGGACTGAATTTCATCCTCACAAAATACCTTCACATTAGAAATAGCTTCTTCAGAAGACTTTGTTCCACCGATTACATAGAGATAAAAAACGAATTTTTCCATTGCCTTGAATACAGAAAATCTGCTGTCATGCATTCAGCAAGATTTTTTTAATTTTATAAGCTAGGGCTTAAACTCAAACTCTTTCATTCTCTCTTCCGAAATACCGATTAATTCGTGTTTAATGACAAAACTATCTCCACGAAAGTCTTTGTCAATATTTAGGCGAACAACCCTATACCAAAATTCACCTGGCTTTACAGTGAAAGCATGATTGATACATAAGCATTTGAATTTGAATCCCAATGAATATTGCGGAGGCTGAACGTTATGCGGAGCAGCAAAGAAATAGATCGGCTTATTGGTATTATTCTTCATTCCTAAAATAAATTCTTTATAACGACCAGACTGAACAACGATCGTGGATTCAGGAATTTCAGTTGAAACTGGCGAGGATTCTATTGATGCAACCGAGTGCGTATCCCAAAGATTATAAGCAATTTGGGATTTAATTTCGTAAATTTTCATTTCTACAGGAATATCTATATAACTCCAATCAATTTTGGCTTTAATAAATTCTGACTTTTTCCCTTCTAGAGGAGTAGCGTTAGTAGCCGGTTGTTTATCTTTACAATAAAGCAAAAGATATATTAGAAAACCAAGCATAAATGCATTTATTTTCATAAGATCAATCTCTAGATAAAAGTGGAAATCGGAATAATTTTGATTTTAATGGCTTAGTGTTTCTGGATCATTAATGGCAGTGACATTGTTTACATTTGCCATCGGCTTAGGAACAGGTTTAAGTAAATCTAATAGTCCGTCGCTTGCGATTTGCAGAATCTGGATTTTTTCCTTTAATTGGCTTGAGTCATAGTTTCTATCTGACAATTGATAGTATTCAGACATCAATTCACTGTATGCAGACTGTAAATGGAAAATAGACTTTTCCATTGATACGGAAGAAGCTATTTTTCTTTTCCTGTAGAGTGCAATTAAATACTTGTATAATAGAGTGAGAAAATAGAAGGAATAAGCAGGAATTAGAATGAGTAGAGCCGAAATAAATGTTCTATCAATTGTATCGCTTAATCTCTTTTTGCTCACGAAACCAACTTTTGCAATAACAAAGTAAATTCCAGCCGAGGCTAGAACCGCAAATAGTAGGTTAATTTTAGAAGTAGAGGGAGATACACTATTGATTAGAATCAAGATGATGATAGATAGAAATAATAGGACAAAAACTTCTAACGGAACAATTTGTATGACCCTTTCTACAAAATCATATAATCTGGAATAGTTTTTCAATAAGGATTTGAAATACTTTTCAAAATTATGGTAATCACTCTGGAGAATCGATAAAAAATCTTTTACTGGCGACATCATGAAATCCCTTACTTTTCTTATTAATATATTCGGTCGAGTCTCGCAAAAGTATAATTCATTAAGTTTTCTTTGGAAAATTATTTCTATTTATGCCTTTTTAGCCATACCATTTCTATATAATCACGAGGATCATCTACCTTTCTTTGTGATTCTGATCTTAATTTCTACTACGCTCATTGTTTCGTTAGCAACATTCCTACTAAGTATCCTAACCTTAAAACATCTATTTCGAAGGGATTTTATTCTTTGGCAAGAAATACTATTCCTTGCTGTAGTTCTCGGAACTGTTTACGCATTTGGTTTCTTTGATAATCAGGCAGGAATCATATTCTTGGTTTTTGTTTTGCTTTTTTTTCTCTTTTACCGAGCGGTTCGTGCAGTTGTCTATTATCGAATTCTTATCGTTGGTATGGCAATTTTTGTAAATGGTCTACTTACTTTTAAATACTTACAATTTTCAGAAATGTATTTATTCAATCGCTCCTTTCAGGATAAATACGATACAAATGAAAAAGATTTCACCCAATGGTCGTATGATGATAAGACACGAACTTTGAAGAGTGAAACTCTAGCTCTAACTTTAAAACTTCCCAAGGACTATTTTTTTCATAATCCTAAAAATTTAACCATGAAAGAAAAAACAGGATCGGGGCAAATAGCAGGTATCCTCTCCTCTGCAGAAACAGACCCGAACCGTTATCCACTCATTCGATTATTTTATATTCCAGTATTTATTAAAGTAGATCAGAATACAATTAAGGAAGAATATACTTCCATTCTAGATTTTGAGAAGCACCAGGGAAATAGAGAAGAAATAAAAAATCTAGGCGAGCATATACACCCGGAAAAAAAATGGCAGGGAAATTTTTGGACATTCTATGATATTATCCGCCCGCGTTATTCTAAGACTGGCTTTTATATATATCAGCTTAAAGATGAAAGCTATTTGATTATTGATATCACAGAGAACTTAGTCGAAAATCAATTTCATGAAAATGAGATTGAAGAAGTATTAAAAAGCATTAAGCAAGAGTAACTCCTATGACTATTTCCCTTTCTGATTTAGGATATAATTCTTATTTTCAAACTGAATTTTTGAAATTAGGGGATACTCCCTTTTTACCGGCAAGAGTGATTTCAGAACATAAAGGAATATATAGAGTTCAAAATGAAAGAGGGGAATTTTTAGGAGAAATTTCCGGCAAGTTGCGGTATACAGCAAGTAGCCGAGAAAATTTTCCAGCCGTCGGCGATTGGATTTACATACAAGAATTAGATGGAGAGGCGAAGTGTATCATTCATGGAATCCTACCCCGTAAGACAAAACTATCAGAGAAGTTTTAAAACAAAAATACGGTAAAAGGTAAATTAAAATCTATACTCTAATTTTATAGATAACGTATCAGTAAACGCAGATGCCCTGAGAGAAAGATTATCTTTAGGACGAAAAATCACTACATCAAAAAGATTTAGAAGATAAACTCCTGCTAAAACTCCGCCAGCAATTCCCACCCTGTGAAGCGCTCTATCTGTATGATTTTTTTGAGCAGCCATATCAGAACGCGCTAAGAATTGTCCTGATGAATCACGAAGGTAGAGAGAAAGCAAATAGCTATTAGCCTTATAGTCATAGTCTTGACTTTCAGATTTGAATTCTTTATATTGGTAAGCAGAAAAACCTATTCCGCCAAGAAATAGTAGAAAATAAGCAGTGCCTGCGATTTGGCGGTTTTGATACATTTGCCCCCAACCAGGAAGGGCAAGTGATCGTAGAACAGCTTTACCAAGCGTTATGCTTCGTCGACCACCCACTGGATCAAGAACTGGAGCACCCGGAGATACATCTACGACTTCCGCGCCACCAGTTTCTTTTAGAATTTGATTAATCTCAGCCTGTGTTAAATCTTTGTAGGATACTTTTACAATTTCTTTTTTAGAAAAGACTTCTGGCTCTTTGGCATCTTTCTCTTCAAAAACCATTGTCAATTTATCCTGACTGACGATCCGTCCCTTCTTAACACTCCCATTTCGTAAAATGATTGTTTCGGAAAATAAACTTTGAGAGAAGAGAAAAAGAAAAACGATAAATGCTATACTTTTCTTAGAATAATTCAAATTGTATTTCATATTTTATCCAAATCAAGATTTAGACCGTTATTATTGACAGCCGATAGAAATTGTCAATGAAATATTCATCGAAGCAGATTCAACTTATCCTCAATAATTAATTTGCTTAATAAATTATAACCCACCGTAATCAATCTCAGATATCTTTAGTAAATGTCCCTGTCTCTAAATCTTCTTTAAAAAATTTTGGTTTTTCATTCTCCTCCCAACTTTCATTTATAAATCCATAGCTCCAGAAGACAATGTAACCAATTTGTTTTGAGTGGTTATTCTTGACTTTTATTCCGTTGTAAAAAATAAAACGACCGAAATTTTTATGGAAATAAACAGCTTCAATATTATATTCATGCGGATTTTTAAAGCCAATTCTATTTAGAATTTTGTAATACTTTCGGACGCGAAGATTTTCATCTATTTTTTTAGTTTCCCCAAACTCATTAACAGAAAATATACCATCCAAGAATTTATATTTTGTAGAATCTATTCTTTTATAGTCGAGACGAAATTTGGTTTTTAGAAATCGATTCTTTGACTCTGTCATAAACTCTTCTTTATTCTGCACAGTATATCGTTTAAGAATAAACTGTTCAAGCTTGATGTCTTTAGATTCTAATGTGTAGGAACTAAGTAAACTTAGGATTAAGAAAATAAGATAGGGCAAATTAAAATTAACCGCTCAAATAAAAAAAATAGAGGAAGGAAAACCATTGTAAGGACTAATCAATCAAGCCCTTACACTGTATATAAAAAAATTAAACTTCTGTGCTAATAGTTCCTGATTGTTTAATAGCAAACCAAGCAACACCACAACCAATTGCACCAACGAGGACAATCACGAGTAAACCCTCTAAAGAAAAAGGAGAAACTTGCTGACCTGCATGTCGTCCGTATCCCATGAAAAATAACATAGGAACAGAAAGGAAAGTATTGATTCTAGAAAAAAGAAGTGCTTTCTTAGGAATAGATGCATCCGCTGGGTTACCACTCTTAACCCCATTTATGATTTTTCTTTGGTTAGGCCAGATTACAAACCAAACATTAAACCACATGATAGTTCCAAGTAGCATACCAAGTAAAATCCAAATAGACCAATTAGGTGTAGACGCTCTCACACCGCCCATTTCGAAAAAAACTGCGTAATAAGCTAAACCAGATAAGAACGTAAACATAGCCGCCCATCTAAACCAAAAAAGAACACGTGGCATTAATTCAGGTGTGAGAACTTTTTTAACTCCTGCGTCTAACTTTCCCTGTAAAGGAACGTTTACTAAGTTTAAGAAGTAGAGAAGTCCAATCCAACAAACGCCAGATACATAGTGAATCCAACGGATTGCATATAACAAAAGTGCTTTATCTTCCATTTTTTACTCCAAGATTATTTTATATTTAATAATTTAACTTAATTGGAATGATTCTAGATTTGACAAGTTTTAAAAAAGGCTTTCCAACCTTTTCGTGACCTTATCGCTATTAGGTTCAATGGATGATTCAAACCGATCTACAACATTACCAGTTTTATCAATTAGAAATTTCTCAAAATTCCAACCTACCTCTCCCTTTTTATCTGCCTGCTCGGTAAGAAATTTGTAGAGAGGGTGTTTGTCTTCTCCTTTAACAGAAATCTTAGCCATCATATCAAAGTTTACATCGTATTTCAATTTACAGAACTTTGCGATTTCTTCGTTTGTCCCCGGCTCTTGTGAACCAAAATTATTTGAAGGAAAACCAACTATCTTAAAGCCTTTCGATTTATACTTCTGGTAAACTTTTTCTAAGCTCTCATATTGATACGTATAACCACACTTAGACGCAACATTTACAATCAAAATTGGTGAGCCTTTAAACTTAGAGAGACTAATTTCATTTCCTTTAATATCCTTTACTTTGAAATCGTAAATACTAGTAGCCTCTAAGCTTCCAATAATAAATAAAATCCCAAATAGAACTTGTTTCATACTATTTCCTCACTTTTTTACTATTAGTCTCTCCTAATTTCTAAATTGACAATAAAACCTGAAAGTAAAATTTTATTCCTACACTCTATGAATCGCATACTTATTATTCTATTCCTTCTAATCTCTTGCGTCACTGCTGACAAAAGTGAACAGAAAGTAAAACTCAGTCGAAATATAAGCAATATATCTAATATAAATTATGAGGAGTATATTAATTTGCCGTTTGAAGAATACGAAATTAATATACTCAATATTCAGCCGGAGGGAAATTCTTTTAAAACTATTTTATCAAATTTTATTGTAGATGATGAGAAGTCCGCCTTAACTCATTTATCCGCAAGTTATATTATTGCAATGATTACCATTACAAATAAAACAGAAAACTTTATTAAAGTTTCTGAAAGTTCTTTTTATTATACCCAATCCGAAAAAGAATTACGACCCCTTCGGAAACTTTCAGATTATCCTTCAAACATTGGTTGCATTAATTGGAAAGGTAATATAAAAAATTTATACAACACTGCCATCATTACGGGAACCACCGTATTTATTGTCGGAGCATTTGTTGCTTGTGCAAAAGAAGGAAAATGTGAAGGTCTGAGGCGAATAGATAACGTAACAAAAGTTGCCACTTCCGGACAAAACGATCCACAAAAAACTTTCTCCTCTCCTATATTTGATTCAGAGTTAAAGTATGCTGATATCATTGAACTTATCAATCCACTGGTTTTAGCACCCTACGAAACCAAGCAAGGGATGTTACTTTATCCAAAACCTCTAGACTGGAAAGATACCAACAGAGCTTTACTAACTCCAAACTGCATTGTATACTAATTTAAAAAATATTTCCTCTTTACTAGATTATAAAAAAATTCAATTTAGAATTATGAAATTATTAATTTTTATTCTAGTTCCTTTTTTCATCGGATGCATACCTAGTCCGGATTTATCTTTATATCAATCCTTAAAAGAACCAAAAATTTCTAACAAACCTTCGATGAAAGTAATGACAATAGAATTAATTGGTGACCCTGATAAAACAGCAGGAGAAGCATTTGGCAGGCTTTTTAAAATGAAATTCAAATTAAAAAATGACAATCTCAAAAAAGCATGGCCTCGTGCGCGTTGGCCGAAACCTTTTGAAACTCCAAAGAATGATTATGTAGGAATATTTGCGCTTCCTGTTTCCAATGAGGTCGAGACTATTCCGGCTAACGCTGATAATCCTGAGCCTAAGATTCAACTAGTAAATTGGGAATACGGCGACGTTGCAGAAATTTTACATATTGGCTCTTACGAAAAAGAAGCTCCAACTGTCGAAAAATTAAAATTGTTTATAGCGGCAGATGGATACGAAATTTCTGGAGCACACGAAGAAGAATATCTAAAAGGACCTGGAATGTTCGGAAAAGGAAATCCAGATGAATACCAAACAATTCTACGATACCAAGTTAGAAAAAAAGAAAAGAAATAGAACTGACAGGCTAAATATATTTTAAACCATGAATCTGTGAATACTAAAAAGATATTTTTTACTTTAATTTTATTTCTATCTCTTACTACTGGGACAATCTACTCTCAGGCAAAACTAGAAAAGCAAAATACTAAAGACGCTTTCGCAGAAGAAGATGAGGAATCTCCAGCAGTAGAAAGATTTAGAAAAAGGGATTTTGAATTAGGCATTCGTTATGGATTAGGTTATCATGCAGAGGATAGATTTGAATCCCAACTTAAAAACTATAAATCAGAATCATCGCCTTATATTATAAACTATACTTCTCTTAGCCCTATCAGGAATACTTCTAACTCCGAGTTTCTAGCGAGAATACGATTATTCGAAAATGGAAAAGCTGGGTTTGTTTATGGAAATACTAAGTTCAATCGATTTCATCTATCTGAGATTACTAGCCTTTATGCGCCAAATCTTTATACTACAACACGACTTAACTTCAATTTAAGTGTAGAATATTTTTTTCTTATGTATACTCATGAATTCAAATTTAGAAATTTTTTTATAGAGGCTGGTATGGGAATGGGGATTAATACTGTAACTTGGAAAACGAATGGAAATGCAATTTCTAGGTTTGAATATACACCCCAGACTGGATTTATGGTGGGGAACGGGCTTGGTTATAAATTAGAAGCATCGGTTAATAAAAAAATCACAGATCACTTTGTCTTGCAGTTCGGGGGATTTTATAATTACTACACCGTCCCATCTTTTAATGGAACGTTCAATGATAACAGCGGCTCATTTTATCTAAGATCAGATGGCACTATCGCACCATTATCTAATTCAGAATTTAGAGACTCCATTGTAGATACAAACTATGCCTCTAGACAGTTAGATATGAGAGCGGGGAATATTGTAATATTTACTTCTATTCTTTTTCGATTTTCCCTTTGAAGCACAGCTAGTTTTCAAATTGTAATTATTCCAGTAAAAGAAAAATTAGCTATTAGTTAATAGTTATGTCTTTTAAAAAGAGATAAACTTTTTACGTGGCATCGAATTAAAATGTTCCAGTGGTTATTACTAATATTTATTTTATTCTTTTATTTGAGTTGTGATGGTGATAAACCTTCAGTGGCTAAACCGGATTACCTATCACTCCCCTATGCATTTTCTAAGAAAGGTCTAGATAGTGACAACACAAGCATTCCAGATCATAATAAATTACAAAATCAAATTAGTATCTATAGAGAAATCTATAACGATGCGTTAGGGCTTTATAAAAGCAAAAAGTATTTAGATTCAATAAGTAAATTCGAAGAAGCAATGAATATTTATGTGGAAGCAGAAACATATTATCACTATGGAAAAAGTTTAATGATCGTGGGAAAATTTCCAGAGGCAATCAAAGCCTACGAGATTTCAGATATTCTAGATTATGAAAATAAAACTAACCTTTACTACAACCTCGCCTGCGCCTACAGTCTCTCGAATGAGTTAGAGTCATCTGCCAAATATTTACAATTATCTATACGAGAAGGCTTTAAGCATTTCAATATTTTAGAACAAGATTCTAACCTTTCTTTTATTAGAAAAAACCCGAGATGGAAACAAATACTGATTCACCTCACATCCGATAAATTCTTAACAAAAAATCCGAAAGAATTTTTAGTAAATCAAAGTAAAAAACTAAAACTAAAAAGTAATTCAAAAACTTATATGTATGCTACAAAAGAAGAAGATACGGCAAACATTGAAGTAGAACTGTTTGAAGGAATTGCATTCTACCAAGAAGACCTGGTAGATAAGGATGGCTATCTTACCGTTATTATGAGGGAAGGATCTTATAAAATTTCTAAAGATTCTGTGCAAATTGAATTAAAAAAAGGGCGAAAAAAAACTAATCACCCATCTGAAGAGGTAAAACAAAAACTGGAATTAACGACTGTCAAGCCGATCTCTTTCGAACTAATTTATAAAGAAAGCCTAAATGGTTTCATGAAAAATGATTTTGTAATTTATGGGGATGACACTGTGTATGCGTTAGACAAAAAAATTTGCGCTTACATTAAAGATGAACAAAATGCAAGTTGTGAAGATTGTAAAAAGCAGTATGAGCAGAAAGGATACTTCTGCGCATACTAGCTGTTAACTGAAAGACTATTTTACTGGCTGACCATCTTTAAATGGACCTTCATAAACTAATTTACCATCTTTTTCTTTGACAACTCCTTTACCATTTAAGAGATCATCTTTAAAATCTCCTGAGTAAGTTCTACCTTGTCTTGTGGTAAATGTTCCGTTGCCGTTAAATTTTCCATCAACAAACCAACCGACATATTTAGTTCCTTTAGAACCGAGTAATGTGCCGTAGCCGTTGAACTTACCATCTTTCATTTGCCCATCGTACTGATCACCGTTGGCATATTTATAAACTCCGGTTCCATCCATTGCACCGTCTTTAAATTCACCGATGTAATTATCGCCATTACTGAACATAAGGTTTCCCTTGCCGTTGAATTTTTCATTTTTAAATTGTCCTTGGTATTTGCTTCCATCGGAAAAACCTAATGCACCCTCTCCGTTTTTGCAATCCCCAACACAATCGCCAGAAGCAGCACGAGCTGCACTTGTCGCAACCGATGAAGCAGTTTTAGCAGCATCAGATGTTTTAGGGTCTTCTTTTTTAGCAGGTGGCTCTTCTTTTTTATCCCCGGAAGAACAGTTTGTAAGGCTAGTCATTGCCAATAAGGCCAATACTAAGGTTAGTAGTATGCTTCTTTTAAAATTCATATTAAAAAATCTCCTTTTTTTACAAATACGGACAATTATTCGTATTAGCATAAAGTAATTTTATTATAAAATAGTATTTGGTCTATCATTTTTCTTTGTTCTTGCTTTTACTAAACAATCTATACCCAATTAATAAATTGGGTTCTACCTGACCTAAATCCCTGGACTTTATTCTGATTGTAAAATACCAAGAAGCAAACAAATACTTTGCTCGGTAAAAAGGGATTAAGGTCAGGTCCGGGCTGTCACCTACTGTCAAAAAAATGCATTCACAATTTTTTGACACCGGTTCTACTTGTGGTGAGCTTTGTCGAATCCATCCCTAGCACATATTGTAGAAAAATCCTTCCCTGCTTTCTAATTTTTTCCGCACAAAAAGAATTTTCTAAACCTAGTATTTGTATGATTATCTTTCGAAATAAAAACAAATACTTACTCGATAAAATCGAAGCTCGCAACCACACTTTGTCCACTTTGCTTATTCCAATGGAATTAAATGGGGACTTTCAGTCATTACTAGAAAAGTATCAAGGCGATTTAAGCATATATCTAAGGTTTCTTCTCAAAAGGTTTCGTATTATCACTCACTCCGGTTTGATTCCTGAACCGATAAAAGTGAAGACCGAATACCAGGAGAAAGATCAGAATTTGATACGATTCAACTTTCGACCAACAAATGCGGATTGGGTAGAGCTTGGGGAAATAGCCCTAGCATTTGGAAAATCTCGCTGCTGGTTGTTTGTCCATTTATTAAAGCTGGATATAGCAGGTATGGGAAGCCTTTTACGAAAAGCGAAGTTGAGCTTTGGAGTTCCAACGCTTCCGAACTTAGAACTGAAGATTTTCTGGACTTTGCAGCGTGTCCGAGAGGACTTTACGCGTGGGTATCATGTACAGGTCTAGCAAGAAGAACCACAGGCTCTGTAATACAAACCGTTTTTTCAAATTCCCAAAAAAGACCCCAGCAGAGCTTTACCTAAACAATAATGAAACCGTAACCTAAATAGAGAACTCTACTTCGAACTGTCAAAAACAATACGCAAATCTTTCGTTAGCCGCAATGCTAATTCAGGTCTACCGTGAAAAGCGGCAGGAGTATTTTGAAACAAAGCAATCTTCCAGGCATCGTCAACTTTTTTACAAACTAGCGACTGAATGGCATTAACCGCAGGATTAATTTCCGAACCACCACGTGGAACCATACCGACAACAGCGCGAAGAATTGCAACGTCGTTAGAAAGAAATTTTACTTCCTGGATAATACTTACATAAAGCCCAGTCGGATGAGCCGCAAAAATTTCTCCTGTCACAGAATAGACTTCTTTACTTCCCTTCATCTGTGAGCCATCGAATCCAACCAAGTCGCCGTCCTCTAAAACTAAATCAGACATTCCTTTTGCATTTTGATTGTTCCAGGCTTCAATCCAAGTCTTATAAAGCAAACGGACATTAGCCTCTTCTGTAGTTTGTTTCATTTGTTACTCCTAGTTTTAGTGAAAATTTTTTAAAGATTACCACCCTTATGCGCTTATAAAATAGTTAATGGTAGACTAATGGTCATTCCTGCGAAGGCAGGAATCCAAGATTAGAAAAATATTTGTCTATTAATGAAAAGATTCAATCCTCTTAAGATTTTACTTTTGTAAAGATCGTTTCAACTAATAAAAGTATAATCTCCAAAGACTACAGATAGATTTTTTTCTTTCATAGATTTGAGTCAAATGTATATTTGTTTGCTATGGATAAAATTCCTTTATCAAACGTAGGGAACGGTTTGAAACCGTTCCGCTATTAGTTTAAATTATGCTTTTAAAATTCACGCTACCATAATAAAAAAATTCTAATCGAGGAGAAAGTTGTATGAGCCCTGAAATAATTCTACTGGCTATTGGTTGTTATCTGTTCTGTGGCATCAGCGAAAAGATATATCGAATAGAAACAGGAGATTGGAGAACAGGTGGTTTTGAAAATGATTTTCAGAAAGAGCTATCTGAATTTGTTTTTGTTCCGAAAGAGACTACTTATGAACAAGTGATAGAAAAATTTGGAAAGAAATACTTCCTTCGAAGAACTCATCGGGTAATTAGAAAGCAGGAATACAATAATCAGAATTATTACTTTAATCGGGAGGTATTATATATTTATCGTAAGCGGTATAGTTTTCAAACACAAATGTTTGATCTCTATAAGACAAGTGACTTACAAGTTTATTTATTCTTTAAGGATAATGTCTTACAAATTTATGATATTATAGATGAAAGGGTAGATGAAAAAACAGGGCGTGGATATTACGGGCGGTTTCATAACTCACTGTTCAAAGAGGAGGTGGTCGTAGAAGCTTGTCATAGACGTTTTTACGATATATTTACTTTGTATAAGGTTAATTCATGGGGGCTTCCATCATCACATTGTGATTTTTATAAAGACAAAACATATTGGGATGACCCCGTTTATGATTCGAGTAAATATTTCTACGAAAAAGGTGGTCTGCCTTGTGGTGGGACTATTTTTAATTCTTGTTAAGGCTGTCGTTCGCCAAAACTCAATCGGAGGTGGTATGCCAACGGTAAGAATTCTAATGAAGGATAATAAGGATTAACCTTATGAACAACAAATCTTACCTACTCCAAGCGAAATGCGATCAAGGCGGTGTCAATAATTTGCATGATTCGAAAAGTTTTAAGCTATACGATAAAGAGCAAATTATTGACAGTAGCCGCGAGCGCGGTCGGTGTGTTGTGAAAAAACGTAGAGACGCATGGCTGTGCGTCTCTCTCCCAAAAAAGAATAACACCGATTCGCCCTAAGCGATCGGGCTATTTAGATTTTGTGTGCGAAGCATTGCGGAGATTTGACCGGAGTGGTGAATCTCGTGCTCGACTACATGCCAGAGCACATAACCGAGATCTACCGCTTTCTTGCGCGGTGTGAGAAAAGTTTTTTTTAAGTCAGCTACGAAATATGGTTTAACAATTTCTTGGGAGCGGTTACGCACGCTATGCCACTTGTCTGTGATGGTTTTAGAATTGTAGAATTCTTTTTCATCGAGCTCTGCGAACATGTTCCCTCTTCCCCCGACAATATCTTCCATCCAATAAATTTCTGCTGCTAGTATATGGCGATATAAGTTTCCAAGACTGCGCATGTTCGGACGGAATTTGAATTCGAGTTCATAAGGAGTTCTTGTTTGAAGGGATTGTAAAATTCGGTTTGTTCTAGTTTCCCAGTGAGGGTAGAGTTCATATAAATTCATAGTCGATATTTCTCCACTACTTC
>JANYCR010000621.1 GCA_025360185.1 Leptospiraceae bacterium
TTTTTAACATTACCTTATCAAACCTGTGGGAATTTTTTCTCTCCCAGACTCTTTGTAAATCTCTGTCTGCACCTGCCATGAGACCGTCCATCATTTCAGCAATGTCGATTCTTGCGCCTAATGTGCTGTAAACGGTAGCCATTTCGAGACCGATGATTCCACCACCAATGACAAGCATTCGTTTTGGAACTGATTTTAAAAGTAGAGCACCTGTGCTATCTACAACGCGTGGGTCTACAGGAAGAAATGGTAACTTAACAGATTGGCTTCCCGCAGCAATAATTGCTTTTTGAAAGCGGATAATTTCTTTTTTCCCCGTAGTCTTTTGTCCGGTTCCTTCCGTGAGATCAACCTCGATATGATTTGCGTCGATGAATTTTCCATATCCGCGGATAATCTTAACTTTGCGCATTTTTGCCATTCCTGCAAGTCCCGTAGTAAGTTTTCCAACGACTGAATCTTTATGTGCTCTAAGCTTATCAATATCTAGCTGTGGGTCACCATAAACAATTCCGTGAGATGCCATTGCTTTTACTTCTTCCATGACCGCCGCTGTGTGAAGTAGTGCTTTCGATGGAATACAACCTACATTTAAGCATACTCCGCCGATTGTCGGATAACGCTCGATTAACACTGTATTCATTCCTAAATCTGCACTTCTAAACGCAGCACTGTATCCGCCCGGTCCCGCACCTAGAACAACCATCTCGCATTCATGGTCTATCTTTCCATTATAAGAACCTACCGGCAAAGGAGAAGTAACCGCTTGTGTCTTGGGTGTTTCTGTTTTGGGCGGAGTATTCGTGTTAGGCGCTTGGTTTATGCTTGCAGTAGCCGAAACTTCGATAACTGCGATTAATTGTCCTTTGCCCACTTTATCGCCGACTTTAACCGCAACCGAAATAATTTTTCCTGCTTCGTCGGATGGAATTTCCATCGAAGCCTTGTCTGATTCTAAAACTAAGAGAGCTTGTTCTTTCCCTATAATGTCACCTGGTTTAATAAAAACTTCAATAACTGGAACTGAGTCGAAGTCTCCGATGTCTGGAACTTTAATTTCTTTTTCTGCCATAGCTAATCCTTTTACAATACAACTCTGCGGAAATCCGCGAGTAGCTCCGCGATATATACATTGAATTTTGTTCCGAGCACTCCATCAATTACGCGATGATCTGCCGTGAGAGAAAGAGGACAAATGAGTCTAGGGGTAAATTCTTTTCCATTCCACACAGGCTTCATTGCTGCCTTACTCACACCTAGAATCGCAACTTCAGGAGCATTGATGATTGGAGAAAAATAAGTTCCCCCTATACCGCCTAACGATGAAATTGTAAAACACGCACCCTGCATTTGTTCGGGCTTTAGTTTTCCTTCTCTAGCAAGTTTTGCAAGCTCACCCGCTTCTTTTGCAATTTCGTAAATTCCTTTTTTATCTACATCTTTGATAACGGGAACAACAAGTCCATTCGGAGTGTCCGCTGCAAATCCAATATGAAAATATTCTTTTAATACTAAATCGTCACCATCAAGAGAGCTATTGAACTCAGGAAATTTTTTAAGTCCAGCAACACATGCCTTGATGATAAAAGAAAGCATGGTAATCTTAATTCCAGCTTTTTCATTTTGTTTGTTCGTCTCATTTCTAAATGCTTCTAAGTCAGTAATATCAGCATCTTCGTGGTAGGTGACAGATGGAATTACAATCCAGTTGCGAGAAAGATTTGCTGCTGAAATTTTCTTGATTCTAGAGAGCGGCTTTCTCTGAGTCGTCCCAAATTTACTGAAATCCACTTTAGGCCAGGGTAATAGGTTTAAGCCGGAGCCTTGATTGCTAGCGCCAACTGATGTTTGTCCGCTCATCACAGATTTTATATATTTCTGCACATCTTCCTGAGTGATTCTTCCTTTCGGTCCTGTCCCTTTTACATTGGCTACATCGACTCCTAGCTCACGTGCATACTTGCGAACAGAGGGGCTTGCATGACTTGTGCCTTCAATCATATCATGAGTAACCTCTGCTACTACTTGGGGAGTTTCTTTTTTTATCGGTGTCACAGTAGGCGTTGCCACAGGAGTAGGAACTGGCTCTGGCTTAGACGGAGTAGCCGCTACAGTCGATGAGCTTTCATCCGCTTCTAAGATAAGAAAAGTATGATCCTTTGAAACCTTGTCGCCGATTTTTACTTTTATTTCTTTTACAATTCCTGCTACAGGTGCCGGAACATCCATACTTGCTTTGTCGGATTCGAGGGTAATGAGAGATTGCTCCGCTGTTACTTTATCGCCTGACTTAACATAAACTTCAATTACAGGAATATCACTGTAATCCCCTATATCTGGAATTTTAACATCAATTAGTTTTGCCATATAAATTCCTATCTTATACCGTTAATGGATTTGGTTTCTTTGGATCGATTCCGTATTTCTTGATCGCCTCAGTTACTTTTTTGTATTCAATCTGACCGTCATCCGCGAGAGCCTTGAGAGCGGCGATAGTCACCCAGTTCCTGTCTACTTCAAAGAAATGGCGTAGTTTGTCTCTTGTGTCTGATCTTCCAAAGCCGTCTGTTCCGAGCACGGAGAATCTGCGTCCGATATTTTGAATCGCGGGACGAATTTGTTCTGCAAACATTCTGATATAATCGGTTGCCGCAATGACCGGACCTTTCGTGTCTTTAAGACAAGACTCAACGTGGCTAAGCACTATTTTCCCCTCAGGGTTAAGTAAATTATTTCTACTTACATTATTCCAATCCCTGCTGAGTTCGGTAAAGCTAGGACAACCCCATATATCACTTTCCACTCCCCAATCGTTTTTGAGCATTTCAGAAGCAGCAATTACTTCTCTAAAAATAGTTCCACTTCCTAGAAGTTGCACTTTTAGTTTAGAGTCTTTTGATTTAGTAAGCCTGTACATTCCTTTTAAAATATTTTTTTCTTCCCCTTTAGGAAGACTAGGATGCGGATAATTCTCATTCATCACAGTTATGTAATAGAATATATCTTCCTGGTCTTGATACATTCTCTTCAATCCATCTTGCAAAATTACTGCTAGTTCAAAACTAAACGCGGGATCATAGCTCACACAATTTGGAATTGTTGCACTCCATAGATGACTATGACCGTCTTCGTGTTGTAAGCCTTCGCCGTTGAGAGTGGTGCGTCCCGATGTTCCGCCGAGTAAAAATCCACGGCTTCGCATATCACCCGCAGCCCAGCATAAATCTCCCACTCTCTGAAAACCAAACATAGAATAGAAAATAAAAAATGGAATCATTGCAACACCATGCGTTGAATAAGAAGTAGCCGCTGCAATCCAATCAGACATTGCACCCGCTTCGTTAATTCCTTCCTGCAATACCTGTCCTTTTTTATCTTCGCGGTAGAACATGAGTTGGTCTTTATCCTGTGGAGTATAGAGCTGACCCATTTGACTCCAAATTCCAAGTTGCCTAAAAAGACCCTCCATTCCGAATGTTCTAGACTCATCTGGCACAATTGGAACAATTCGTTTTCCAATTTTTTTGTCTTTGAGGAGAATATTGAGTATGCGCACAAATGCCATCGTAGTAGAAAGCTCACGTCCATCGGTAGTTGCTTCGAGGAGTGAGGCAAACGCGTCTAAGCCTGGTACTTTTAAACTTTCTGATTTTTTTCTTCTCTGCGGAAGATATCCACCAAGTTCATTTCGACGCGCTTTCATATAGTTCATTTCAGGGCTATTGTCTGCGAACTTCACAAACGGAAGATCGTGTAATTTGTCATCAGTAACAGGAATTTCAAAATGATCCCGAAATGCTTTTACATCCACTTCACTCATGTGCTTTTGCTGGTGAGCTATATTCATTGCCTGACCGGAGCTTCCCATCCAGTAGCCCTTTACAGTCTTCGCTAAAATTACAGTAGGCTGACCTTTGTGATTAGCCGCTTCGTGATAGGCGGCATATACCTTATGCACATCGTGACCACCGCGGTTTAGATTCCAAATATCTTCATCTGACCAATCAGCGACTAATGCGCGTAATTCGGGAGTATTAAATACATGCTCTCTAATATAAGCACCGTTCTTAGCGCGAAATGTCTGGTATTCGCCGTCTACGATTTCACCGAGACGTTTCATTAAGAGTCCTTTTTTATCTCGTGTAAAAAGTTCGTCCCAGTGTCTCCCCCAAATTACTTTGATTACATTCCAGCCTGCACCTCTAAATTCACTTTCTAATTCTTGGATGATGCTCCCGTTTCCGCGAACAGGTCCGTCGAGTCTTTGTAGATTACAATTGATTACAAAAATTAAATTGTCTAACTTTTCCCTGCCCGCCATTCCTATTGCGCCTAACGACTCTGGCTCGTCTGTTTCCCCATCACCTAAAAACGCCCAGACTTTGCGCGGCTCTGATTTAATAAGCTCTCTATCCTGCATGTATTTCATAAACCTTGCCTGATAGATTGCCATGATTGGACCGAGCCCCATCGACACAGTTGGAAATTGCCAGAAGTCAGGCATGAGCCATGGATGCGGATAACTAGAAATACCCTTTCCATCTACTTCGCGTCTAAAGTTGATTAGCTGTTCTTCTGTTAATCGACCGAGTAGAAATGCACGGGAATAAATTCCGGGAGCGCAATGTCCCTGCACATACACTAAATCACCCCCATGTTTTTCGGAGGGTGCGTGCCAGAAATGATTATAACCAATATCGTATAATGTAGCCGCAGATTGAAAGGAAGAAATATGACCACCAACGTTTGAGTCTTCGTTTGCTCGAAGAACCATTGCCATCGCGTTCCATCTAGTATACGCGCGAATTTTTCTTTCCATCGCCTGGTCGCCCGGAAGAGGGCTTTGTTTATCAACGGGAATTGTATTGATGTATGGAGTTTCTGCGTGGAATGGTTGGACAACACCATTGACTCTTGCAAATTCTATTTGTTTATCAATTAAGTAGGCAGCGCGGTCTGTGCCTTCGACTGCTATGACTCCATTTAGAGCTTCGAGCCATTCTTTTGTTTCTGTGGGATCTACATCCACTTGTTTTGCATTTGTAATTGATTGTTCTGGTGTTGCAGACATACTTTTCTCCGATTTAGGAATTAGCCATTTAGATTACTTATATGGACTTTTGTCTATCGAAATATTTTAATTCGCTTGTAGTAATTCTTTTGCTTGCAGTGCAATTTCTAATTCTTCATTTGTGGGACAAATAAGAACTTTGATTTTACTTTTATCATTATTTATTTCTCGCACTTCTTTACCACTAGCTTTATTTTTATTTTCATCTATTTCGATTCCAAGCATGGACAGATTTTCCATGCAGAGTTTTCTAATCTCGGATGCGTTTTCGCCAATGCCAGCAGTGAAAATAATCGCGTCTAATTTTCCACCTAGTCCAACTAAATAAGCGCCGATGTATTTTCGGATTCGCTTTACATACATTTCAATAGCGAGCTTTGCATTTTTATCACCTTCTTCTCTTTTGGCTAAAATATCTCTCATATCATTGAGAGAGGATATTCCCTTTAAGCCGCTCTCTTTATTTAGCATCGTATCAATTTCTTTATAAGAAAGTTTAACATGATCTGCCAGGAAAAAAGGAATCGCAGGATCAATGTCTCCTGCCCTGGTTCCCATGATAAGACCTTCTAGTGGTGTCATGCCCATCGAAGTATCAAAGCTTTTTCCATTTTTGATGGCACATACACTTGCTCCATTTCCAAGATGGAGGGTAATTAAGTTTAGACTCTCGATTGGCTTATTTAGAAATTTTGCTGCGAGCTTAGACACATATTGATGTGATGTTCCATGAAATCCATAACGACGAATTTTATATTTTTCGTAGTATTCGTTCGGTAACGCATAACGGTAATTTCCCTCTGGCATGGTCTGGTGAAATGCTGTATCGAATACGGCAATATTTATAACACCTTTGAAAAATTTCTGTGCAGCAAAAATTCCAGAGAGATTTCCGGGATTGTGGAGTGGGGCGAGTGGAACGTTAGACTCTATCGCTTTGATTACAGTCTCGTCAATGATAGTGGGCTTGGTAAATGTCTCTCCACCGTGCACGACCCTATGACCAATAGCAGAGATATCAGAAGAGTTTTTTATGACTCCTTCTTTTGCATTTGTCAATAGCTCATCCATTTCGCGAAATCCTGTCTCGTGGTCTGGAATATTTTT
>JANYCR010000005.1 GCA_025360185.1 Leptospiraceae bacterium
CAATAATTGTTTTTACTTCAGAAAGATCTCCTGTCATTGATGATTTAATAAGGTGCGGTAATATTTCTTTTTCCTCGACTGATTGGGATAATATAGATATGCCACAAAATAGGAAAATACATAAAATATTTAATATTGTATTCATTCGATTACTTGAAACTCCCTATATTCAATTAATTTTTGATCTGGTGGAATCAATGAATACCATTCCAATATGGACAAGGGGCTAATATTATTTTGACTTAAATTAAATTTTACCTTATCATTTTTTAGGAAGACTAAAACTAATAGATGCCCTTCCACTTTATCCGCTTTATTTAGTTCTAATGTATATTTCAGCTTCTTATCCATCGGAAATGAATATTCATCACCTGCTTTTAGAATGTTAGATTTTTCGTATTCATTTGGAAATAATCTGTATCCTCTACTTCCATTTATTAAAAACGCCCAAAGGTATGCTCTCTGCGTGAGGTTAATATTAAACTCAAACGTATCGCCATCTCTGTAACTAGATTTAAGTCTACCAATGCTTGCCGTAAACACAGGATCTGGAGAAGTCTTATATTTTAAAACAATGCATTCCAATTCTATCGTTACTTCTTCAAAAGATTTTTCTTCATCAACAAAATGATATTTGGGTTTTGAAAAATTCAGATTTTTTAATCCTCCTCTCTGATGAGATTTAATAAAAGAAGAAAAAAAATCTTTATACTTTCCCTTGGATGACTCATTGCTAATTAACGTTTCACTTGCTATTATATCTTCACCTGTTCCTGCTTTATTCATTGCATCCAATTTTGCTTTTTCTTTAGCCCTTTCAACCGCTACCGCCTTTGAGACATCAGCGGTAAATTTGTGTTTACCGACAGCGTTTTTAATAGGGATTTCCTCTATTTCATCAGGCCAAGATAGAATAGTTATATTTAAAAGATGGAAAAGAAAAATTGTAAGAATAATTCGAATCATTTTGTCTGATTTTTTTCTAATTTTTCCATTTCATCATTAAAAGTCTCTTCAAACTTCATTTTATCATAATCCTGTCGCAATTTTTCATCCTTTGTAATTTTCTGTTCTATTACTTTTTCAATGTCTGGCAATAAAGAAGCAACAGGCATTTCAATTGCTACCCATGCAATATATCTTTTCTTGTCTTTCATTTGGAACGTTTTATCCCCAAGAATATTTACTTTCTTCAATTTTTGGTTCACAACAGAACGAGTTAGGTTTTCCATCTTTTCCTGAAATTCAGCTTTATCGGATAGTTGTCTTTCTTGTGCATATCGATCCGATACTGATTTGATGGTATTTTCAATCAATGAGGCTAATCTCTGTTTTGCTTGCAACAAGGCTTTTTCAGAAGCAAAGCTTAAATTCTCAGATTCAGAGCTAGAAACAGCCCTAAAGTGTTTTTCATCGTTTTGAAACTCTTTCCCTTCGAATGGCTTCTTTATTTCGACTAACCCATCATCACTTGAAGAAGACGCTGGTGAAGTGGAGGAAGGTTTTTCATTTGATGTTGGTGTATTCGTTTCTTTGGCAGGCGTACTGCATCTATAGCTAAATCCTAATACAAAGGAAAAAAACAAAATTTTTCGAGCTAAATCCATAATTACCTCATTTTTTACTAAATAGAACCAGATTATCCATTCACTAAAAAATTTTCAAGAGATTTACCTAAGTATTTCAGAAAAAATAATTGGTAAACTAAATCTATATAACCCACATTCAAGGAACTTAGGAATAAAAAAAGTAATTAAAATATAGAAAAAAATTGTATAAATAGGGCAAAAAGTAATAAGTCTGTATGCAAGAGAACAAAAAAGAAGAACTAGAGATAGTTGCAGAGACTATGGATCATTTGTAGCGATGGCATGGGAGTTGAAGATTGTAGAACTTACTTGATTACTAAAAAATCCTTTTGCACTTTCTTCTGCAAATACATAACCCGGAATCAATACGCACATAGAATAAGGAATTACAATGTCAATCTGACCCGTTGTTTTTCCATCATTCGAGAAAATCCAACCTGTTTCTTTCGGCTCGGGAAAAAATGAAAGTAAGCGCTTGATAATTTCTTCTCGCACAGAACCGATTATAGGAGAATTATCTATAGTTTCCGCTGCTGAAAAAAGTGTTTTATAAATGAAGTAAATTTGGTCGAAATATTCTGTAAGGTTCATATATAGCTTATTCGAGATTATGGATTCAGTCTATATCCACTAAAAAACTTTCCATTTGAGATAAAACAAATATTTTTTATTTCCTAAGAATAGACTGAAGCTTTCATAAAATAAAGAGGTAATATTGTATGAGAAAATTTATCTTACTTTGCTTGCTTTGTTTTTTGGGAATATAGGTAGAAGAAAAGAAAATAGAACTTCGTATTTTTATAAAATATTTTGAAATGATTGACGAAGCAGTAAAACTACAATATGACTCCAAATCGGAAAAATCAAAAACATACATTTGATGAATGCTCGGTTCTTTTTTGTTCGCATGTAGATTTAATTTATATGATTGAAGTTTATCTGTTACTTCTTTTAGGACAATGATAAATTCATTTAAAACTAAGCTTTGGATTGGTTTATTTGAATTGTTTTCATATATATTGTTTGACTTCTGGCTTTATTGCTTTAAGAATTTTCTTTTTGTGTAAATAATCCCCCTTGATCCCCCTTTGCGAAAGGGGGTTTTTGTGAGTAAGCGTTATCTTTTGAATTTGATGAATCTATTTTTTTTATATCAAAAGAGTTCAACAGAATAACAATGATTAGACTTTAATCCCAAAAAATACTACTACAAAACTTCATACAAAGTTACGACTTCGACTTTACCTTTAACTAAATGCTCCCCTAAATTGCGAGTGGGAATTCGCCCATTTAGTTGTTCGTTCACAGATTGTGAAATTAAAAAATCGGTTTTTAATTCTTTACATTTGCTTTCTATTCGACTGGCAAGATTTACAGTGTCACCGATGACCGTGTATTCCATTCGATTTTCTGTGCCGATATTTCCAGCGATTACATTTCCAAAGTGAATTCCAATACCCATCCGCAATTCTGTCAGACTTTTCCTTTTTCTATCTGCATTCAATTCAACTAATGCTTTCTTCATTGCAATACCTGCGACTACTGCCCTGTATGCGTCATCGGGTTTAGAGTCAGGAGTTCCGAAAGTAGCCATTACCGTCTCCTATAAATTTATCAAGAGTGCCACCATTTTCAAAAATAATATTTACCATCTTTGCATGGTATTGTTTTAATAAATCTACGACTTCTTCTGGACGCAGGTTTTCACTTAGCGTTGTAAAATCACGAATATCCGTAAACATTACAGCTACTTCTTGTTTTCTTCCAGAAGAATTTACAAGGCTATCATCAGAGGTCGTTATCTTATCAAATACGTTAGGCGAAAAGTATCGACTCACTTGCATCTTTGCTACTTCTAAATTTACTGCTTCGTAAATAAGTTTTCTTGATTGATAAGTGAAGAAGGCAAGTATCAAGCCCGAAAATATAAATGTCAGCAAGGTTGAAAAATAAAATTCACCGCTAACCGTGTTACCGAGCATATGAGTTACAAAATCGCTCGATATAATGGTGCGTGAATCTTGCCTGGCATAAAAGAATAAAAAGATAGAAGTTAGAGTTACTCCACTGGTTATAATCAATGGATACATTGGTCTTATTGTAAAACTGTGGATGATTAAAATTGCGAAATACATAGCAACATAAGTATAAGCTTTCAGCATATAAGCTCTCGAAATAGAATCACCACCCACCGACTCATACCAAATATAAGGGAGACACGAAAGAAGACAAACATCGAGGATAGCACTCATTATCCCAATAAAAAGAAGGTTTCGTTTTTGTTTTAAAAGGTAGATGAAATAAAAAGTAGCTAGAAAAGATATAATGGAAATTAGCCCCACTATGACTCTTTCCATCAAGCTTTTTCCGACTATCATTGTAATACTAATATTAGCAAATACAAAAAATAAT
This sequence comes from Leptospiraceae bacterium, assembly GCA_025360185.1. Lineage (GTDB taxonomy): Bacteria > Spirochaetota > Leptospiria > Leptospirales > Leptospiraceae > UBA2033. The sequence goes on from JANYCR010000005.1 coordinate 4,002, forward strand.
CTAAAGTAGCTAATAAACTTTAGCCCCTTAACTTCTCTTTCGAGTAGCAATTCCTTGGTTGTAATCATAAGGCAACTCCTGTCTTGTCACCCATTAAATTCCACCCTTTCGCTTCGCTTAATCCTTCTCCAAGGCTAAGTAAATATTTATCTTTAATGCCGGATAAAAACTCTTGTAATTCTCGAACGAATACTTCCGAATTTATTTTTTCGATGCAATCATTTTCTTTTAAAATAAAATTGAATAGAGCAGAGCGATTCGTTGTCGTTAGCAAAAAAGTATTTTCTACTTTTCTAAAAGGATGCGGGTGTAAAAAATTTTCTAGCTTCCAAGAGTTTTCTTGATTGCAGGATATTTCTAAAGACTCGGGCTCGTGAAAAGGAAAATTCAACGCATGGTAATTTAGATCATTAGGTTCTACTTTACCGTTAAATAAGAATTCGCCGCTCATATCAAAAATTTTTAGAATCTTAGGAATTAAAAAACGACGCTTTTGTTTTTTCTCGCGATCATAGACGATCAAATAAAAATCTTCTGAATTTCGCTTGATGATTTGTAAAGGTTCAATCTCTCTTTGATAGCTTTTTTCTGGGTTTGTTTTAAAATAATCAATTTTGAGAGGAATTTTATTTTTGATTGCAGTCATGATTTTATAAAGAATTTGGGAGATTTCTAAACTTTCCTCTTCATTGGCAGAAGATATCTCATTTGGAATTCGTTTCTTTATACTTGGAAAATGTTGAAGATTGCGAGAAAATATTTTCTGAGAAGCGGTAAACAGTTCATTAGACGTATTCTCTTCCGATTTTTTCAAAACGAGGAAAGAAAATTTTCGTAGCTCCTCTTCTGTCATCTGGATGCGAGCATCACGCTGAGAATCATCCATTTTATAAACGTTAAACTCCATAGATTCATGAGATACTTTGTAGAACTTAATAGAAAATCCATTTTCTTTTAATTCGTCAATATCGCGTTGTAATTTTTTTTGATCAGATTCGATATTGGAATTGGAATAGTATTCCTTCATGATCTGACGAATTTGGACAAAGGATAAACCCTGTCGATTACGAATCAAGTTGAGCAAAAGACTGAGTTGCCGCTCTTCGGTTTCATTAATTGGTTTAGGGTCAATGCCTAACTGAATATCATCTTTGTCTTTCATTGTATTTTAGAAAAGGGTAAAAGAAAAGCGGGAATGAAGAGTTCAAACCCGCGTGAGTAAGAGACTAAGCTTCGTCTTCTGCAAACAAATTGTTTAGACTATCTAGAAGAACTTCAGCTTCAACACCATAGCCTTGGCAAACTTGCTCAATGGTTTCGATTTCATTGATAGAGCAATGAGAGCAGCCCCCAAGATGATAGCTAGAGAAAACAAGACCAGCCTCAGGATGAACTTGCATTGCATCCCCAACAGTCATTTCTTTGTAAAATTTTTGCGCAGATTGAATCACACCAAACCTCCAGAGTTTGAAAATATATCACTAGTTTAGACCGATTCTAAATAATTCAACTAAGAAATATTTTTAGATTAAAATTCCAAGTAAGGATTTTTTCACCACCGATGCACACCGATAGGGGAACGAGAAAAGATCCGATGTTTTTTATTTTATGTATGGAGTGCTGCTTCTATGGGGATAGCAATAGGTGATAATCTTTTAAATTTTCTTATACCGAATTCAAGTTAAGTATTTAACTTGACAAATCAAAAAAATAGTAAAATTTATTTTACCATGAAAAACAAGTGCTTAAAAGTAAGATGGAAATTGAATTCATCACTACAATTACTATTTATTTTTCTTTTTACTCTCTCCTGCAATCTACAAAATGCAGCCTCTGCTAATATTGGCTTTATCAGCTTTCTGGCTCGTATCAAATTATCTTCGTCAACTGACAGTTCAACTGGAACATCAAATATCCCCGTAACAACAAATCCAGTATTATCCGCATCTAAAACAATCACTGCCTACTCGATTCCCTCACTCGGGCTGACGGGAATAATATCTGGAACACAAATTTTTCTAGTGAGTGAAACTTATACAACTTTTGTTCCAGAGACTGCGACATTTACTACAACTGGAAAAAACATAACTATCGGAGGCGTTACTCAAATAAGTGGAACGACGGCTAATAACTATTCGTCTACACTTACTTATATAGTAACCGCAGAAGATGGGTCGACTCAAAACTACACAGTAATATTTTTTGCACCCTTAACCATAACAGGAATGCAAGCCTGGTTCAAAGCAAATTCTCTTGCGCTGACAAATGGGGCAAACGTAACTAGCTGGACTGACTCCAGTGGAAATGGAAATACAATTTCAAATGGTTCTAATTATCCAACTTACGTCGCAAGCGGGATTGGCGGCAAACCATCCGTAAACTTTGTTCAGGCAAGTAACCAATGGCTTTATAATAATTCGACTGTAGGTCTAGGTGGAAATGATTTCACTATGATTGCCGTTGTGAGACCAACAGTAAATGGAACGAATCAGGGAATCATATCTGTAGGAAATTCCTGCGGACTTCATGATAAAGAGTTATCCGTCTTAAATACTAATTATCTAGGATCTGGATGGTGCAATGTTCTCGCTACATATGATACAACAACTCTATTATCTTCTGGAGTTTCGATAATAGCTTCTGCTACTTGGCTGCAGGGTCCGAATGCAAATGGCTCTAATTTATATTATAACGGTGGATTAATTAGAACAGACCCTACAACTGGAACTGCGTACTCCGGAGGCACGCAACTTGCCATAGGTAGAAGGTATTCTAACACTCTATATTTCAATGGAGACATTGCAGAGGTTTTCTATTTTAACGTTTCATTAAGTACAACAGCTAGAGAAAAAATAGAATGTTATCTTTCTGGAAAATACAGCATTACACTAAACCACACTTGCCAATAAAATGAAAATACATTTCATTTGACAGAATTCTCTTAGCATTATCCATTAGCCTAATGTTCAACAAAGAAAAAGGTAAATTCTATATTCGAATCGAAGGGCGTTTTGAGTCCGCGCATTATTTATACAAATACTATGCAGACGGAAGTGATGAAGCCTGTCATGGACATTCCTGGAAAGTGGAAATATTTCTTTCGGGAAAAGAAAACATTCGTCCCGATGGAATTAGTTTCGACTTCCTAACGGCTAAACAGAAGTTGGCGCAACTCATACAGTCAATAGATCATATACTCATCAACGATCATCCTGATTTCAAAGGAATCAATCCAACCTCAGAAAATATAGCTCGCTGGTTTTATTCGGGACTCAAAGCAGAAGTCAAAAAAGCAAAAGGCAAAGTCGATAGAATCGTAATCCACGAAGGACCTGAGAACTTGGCTTACTTCGAACCGGCTTGAAAAAGATTATCATGCGAAGGCGAAGGTCACGAATACGTGGAGTGAAGGGGGGAACACAGATAAAAGAAGATGAAGCAAAAATTCCTATTTTTCTGTCATAACAAAAATACCATCCCAAGATGCATCGGGTGGATTTTGAATAAACTCTCGACACCTCTGAGCATAAATAACAGAAAGATTATCTGTAGGAATAGTTAGAAATTCCGACAGTGCTTCGGAAAATTTTTTTTCTTTGTAAAAATCTAAACCTTTTTCGAAAACTGCTTTTAAAAATTGAAATTCTTGCACTCGTGGATCATTCGCAAAGCACATCACTTCGAAGATTGTAATTTGCTGTGTTTTTCCTTTGACTCGCACTGTATCGACTTCGCGGATAACAAGAGAAGCCGCTTTCGATGAAAATAAGAATGCCTCAATGGTCTTTTCTGATATAAGGATGGGGCATTGGTAAAACTTTGTTAGCCCTTCAATTCTTGAGGATAAATTTACGTTATCCCCGATCACTGTATAATCGAGTCTTTTTTCTGAGCCGATGTTTCCAACAATCACGTCACCTGTATGAATGCCAATACCAATTTGAAGTGGGCTCTTTAATTCTGGGTGTCGTTCATTTACTTTTCGCAAAGCTTGTATCATCTCTAGAGCAGTCAAGATCGCTCTTTCTTCATCGTTGCCCGATTGCAATGGAGCACCGTAAATAGTCATAATAGCATCGCCGATAAATTTATCAATCGTGCCTTCATAGGTAAAAATGATTTCAGTCATTGTTGATAGATAATCATTTAACAGAGCAACTACTTGCTGAGGTGGGAGTGCTTCGGAAATTTCCGTAAACGAACGAATATCAGAAAAAAGAATCGTTACTTTTTGGGATTTACCTGTAGGCGCTAAATTGTCTTGGTGCTTATAAAGTTCATCCATAAGCTGCGGAGGGAGAAATCGCTCCATCATCTTTTTCGTATTCGCCTCGCGCATCATTTGAAAATTCGCTACTGTAATATAGTATCCGATACTGAGCATCATCAAAAGTCCAGTCGACATCGCCAAATTATTAGCGTTCCCGCCTCCATTTGTTAATGATCCTATAATTAAAAAAAATAGAAGAGAAAGTATACCGGAATAAATCGTACCTATCTTAGAAAAACGTATTAGATTGTACATGAAAATAAATAGTGAGGCAACCATCGTTATCCAGTAGATGATTTCCCCATTTCTCTGAATCGTTGGATCATAAAGAAATAAAACACCAATAAATAAGTAATCCAAAGTGATTGTAAAAAATTTCATGAGGCGCTTATGGGGAAGTTTTAAAACAAGAATTAAAATCACAGCCGAAAATAGCGTGAAGCAAAGATCGAAAACCAGCGTTGTGATTTGAGGAATTATTGCAGTGTTTTGTATGATTTGGTAATAGGCAAGTAAATCCATTATACTTGCGAAGGAGATAAAAGCAAAGCGGGCAATGGCGACTATCCTTTCGTTTTTCTCTTCCCTCTTTCTTAAAATATCATCGAAGATTTTATCTGTCATAGTCACCGCTTTAAAGGATAAAATAAAAGTTCTTTACAACTAAATAGGAGTCAAGATAAAAAAATATTTCTATTTGCCATAGAAGATTCCAAACGTCTTTCTAAAAAAGCAATTCTGCTTTTAGAAGATGAATCTAATGAGCTTTTGCTAAGTAAAGTCAGCTTGTGGGAAATAACGATTAAGCACTCGATTGGAAAGTTGCAATTTGTAGATGGGTTAAAGAAAACGATAGAACTAGGAATTGAAAAGTTAGGTTTGCAAATGATGCCGATTCGATCGAATCATATTTACCGAGTTTCAGAACTTCCCTTTCATCAGAATGATCCTTTCGATAGGCTGTTAGCCGCACAATGCTTGGAAGAAAAAATTCCGATTATTACAACCGATCCAATTTTTAAAAAATACAAAGTAAGTAGACAGATCGGTTAGGTATAACTAAGGCGACTGGTAATCCTTTCAGATTCAGAGATGTTGTCCTGTCACCTCGAACAGTTTTTTTGTGAGAGGTCTATCCTATTTAGAACTATTGAAGTATTGTCAGATAGATTTCTTGCACCACCAAATTGCTTGTTCACAAATCCATCCGAAAGATGGATGCAGGAATGATATGCATTAACCTACTCAAGTCTATTGCAAAAAAAACAGTATTCAGTAATAGAAGTAGACAAAACCTACAAGTATTATTTTCCTAGAGGAAGGAGAATAGGTTAAAATCATGAAATCGAAAATAATTTCTTTGTATCGCGTCAATGATTACTTTCATGTAAGAGTCAAGCGGCTAAGTATAAATATCCTTTATTCGATATTTTTAATCTCTCTTTCTTTCTGCAATGTAGAAAATCCACAATCTAAAAACAATCGAAGAAACTTTTCTATATTTACTTACTTAGTAAATAATCCTATTCCTCCAAATCAAAATATCGTTACAACGCAAGTCGGGAGTATGAATCTGACTCATACAAATCCAAGAGCTGTTTTATTAGATAATGGCAAAGTGTTGGTTGTAGGAGACGGTGCTGAAATATTTGATTCAACTTCTTTAAATTATTCTGTTATCCCCAACAGGACATTGATTCGCAATTCGCATACCGTCACTAAATTGCAGGATGGTAGAATTTTAATCTTAGGGGGTCTATCTACAGTCGAAATATATGATTCATCTACATCCACATTTTCAAATACTGGAAGCATGATTCAGGTTATTCGAACTACCCACACTGCAACTTTATTAGCGAACGGCAAGGTATTAGTAACCGGTGGCTATCAAACAAACTCCTCTTCCTCTTTGCTCAGCGCAGAGCTATACGACCCAACTACAGGAATTTTTACAAGCACGGGTAATATGAATTATGCAAGACGAACACATAATGCGACTTTGCTTACCGATGGGACTGTTTTGATTTCAGGCGGATTCGATAGTTTGGGAAAAAGAATAACCATCGCAGAAATATACAATCCATCTACTGGATTATTTACCGCCTTGCCTAATTCTGCATGTCAAAATACGAATAGAAATACTGCGGTTCTACTTCCCAATAAAAATGTTTTCATTGCTGATAATGGTAGCCCAAAGATATTACAGACTTTTAACATATCTTCCAATAATTGTTCAACTTTGCAAATATCAATGCGCGGTATTGGTAGTTTCTCAGTTAATTCCTTAAAAGATGGACGTGTTTTATTAGTCGGAGGCTTTGCCAATGGCGATAGTATCAAAGAGCTTAATGTATATGATTCAAATACAAATACCCTTAACTTCTTAGGAAATATGCGAGTGACAAGAGATTTTCCATTAGCCACTACTTTACAGGATGGGCGAGTTTTAATAAATGGTAGATACTCAACAGATGATTCTAAAATTACCGAAATCTACACCCCTTAAGGAATTTCCTAATGAAATACATTTTACTTTTAATTCTTACCCTCCCTATATTTGCACAAGCTATCGACAATTCAAAGTCTACATCTACGGATAATACTAATAACCCTACAACGACGATTGAACCAGACAAGGAAGTTTCCCAGTCAAACACTGAGCCAAAGGATAACACGAATTTAACCCAATCAGAAATACGAAAGAAAAGAAAATTAGAAATCGGACTTGGATACGGAGAAGGTAATACTGCTTTTTCAGAAATGCGTGGATTCCTGAATCTAAACTTAGAATACAATTTAACTTCTCGTTTTTCGCTCGGTTATTCTCACTTGCATAAGCAAAGATTTTCTACATCACCTTATTTGGATATAATTGGCATTGGTGTTTTCGAAAAAACAAATTCACTAGAGGTTGGTCTACTCAACTTTAGATATTATTTCTTTGAAAAATTTCCTTTGTATATTACAGGTGGAATGGGGCGTGACTATGTTAGCCACTATAAGCGAGTTCAATACCAATATGGTTACCTGAATAATGATCTTTCCTTCGGTAATAGTCCTGTGATTCGAGAAGTGAATTCTCCTCTCGCTAATTATAGATTTTATGGACTTGGATTTCAATGGGTATTTCAAAATGGATTTTTTATTGGTATCGAACAACTTATGCTACAGACCAGTTACGAGTATAAATATAAATTTTTAATCCTAAATAAGAATTATACTACGGAAGGAATTCTCCTCCAGCCATTGTTATTTTCAGATTATCAACAAACAATTAAAACCCCTCTTAGTAATATCAGGCTTGGTTATTCTTTGCAGTTTTAAGATTTTGAATTTGTTTGAAACAATACAACATATTACAACAGCCAAGAAAAAAGCCCGCCGCTAGGCGCAAACTTCATTTGAACGTTTTGTTCACCGACTCAGAGGTTGTGTAAAAACAGAAAAAGAATGCTATCAATTTAAATTTAAGATGAGTTATTTAACTATTGACTTGGAAAACGGTAAATTTCATCCTGTTTCCGTATTGGTTTTTTGTAAATAATAGGTCATTATTGGATTGGAAAAATGTATATTGAGCGAAGTATAGAGAAAGAACTGATTAAATGGAAAAATTCAGAGAATCATAAGCCAATTTTGTTACGGGGTGCTAGGCAGGTGGGCAAAACTCAGGTTGTCAGGCATTTTTCCCAACAGTTTGAACATTTCCTTGAAATCAATTTTGAATCGGATAAAAAGATACATTCCCTTTTTAATGGAAATTTTCATACGTCGGAAATTATCGAAAATTTATCAGCAATCTACAATATACCAGTCATTAACAAAAAGACCCTTTTGTTCTTTGATGAAATTCAAACATGCATCCCAGCAATCCAATCTTTACGATTTTTTTATGAGCAAATTTCAAACTTACATGTGATTGCAGCAGGTTCGTTATTAGAATTTGCGATAGCCGAAATACCTTCCTTTGGTGTAGGAAGAATAAGGTCAATGTATATGTATCCACTATCGTTCCAAGAATTCTTAGCAGCATTTGGTGAAGAGAAATTAATCGAATTAAAAAATTCAAGTTCCCCGCAGAAGCCAGTAACACAAGTAGTTCATGAAAAATTAACTACCTATTTACGAAAGTTTTTTATCATTGGTGGTATGCCGGAAGTAGTCGCAAGTTTTATCGAATTCTCCGATTATTCAAAATGTCAGCGGATAATCAATGACTTGCTCATTTCCTTTAATGATGATTTTGCGAAATACAAACGACTTGTGCCAGTTGGTCGAATCCGTGATGTCTTTCTTTCAATAGTTAGGCAGACAGGTAGCAAATTTATGTTTTCCAAAACACAATCGCAAGATAATCACAAACAAATAAAGGGAGCCTTAAATTTGCTTATTTTGGCTGGACTTGTTCTCCCTGTTACACATTCAGATGCAAATGGTTTACCTCTTGGCGCAGAAGCAAATGCCAAAAAGCAAAAAATGCTAATTTTTGATTCTGGTGTATATCTTAAAATCTTGAATACCAATATTTCTGAACTCATACTATCTCCTGATTTTAATCTTGTAAATAGAGGAGAGCTTGCTGAATTATTTGTAGGTCTAGAATTTATTAAATATCAATCCCT
>JANYCR010000009.1 GCA_025360185.1 Leptospiraceae bacterium
AGGAGATATTCGAAAGGAATTAATCGAAGCAAGACTCATTGACTGCGTTGTAAATCTTCCGGCGAAACTTTTTTTGAATACTCAAATTCCTGCTTGTCTTTGGTTTTTAAATCGCAATAAACCAGCCGCGAGAAGAGAGGAAGTTTTGTTTATTGATGCGCGTAATCTTGGTTTTCTAATTAATCGCAGAACAAAAGAATTATCCAAAGAAGATATACAACAAATAGCCGCTACCTACCACAATTGGAAACTAGGCAAAGATGCAAAAGGAAAAAAGAAATACGAAGACATCAAAGGATTTTGTAATTCCGCAAGCATTGAGCGAATCCACGAACTAGATTATGTATTAACCCCCGGACGCTATGTAGGTCTTCCCGATGAAGAAGATGACTTTGATTTCAAAGAAAGATTTACTGGATTACAAAAAGAATTTGAAGAACAGTTGAAAGAAGAATCGAAACTCAATAAATTGATTCTTGAGAATTTGGAAAAGGTGAAAGTGTAGTGGATAATGGACAATTTATCCACGTAGGGAACGGTTTGAAACAGTTCCTTACATCGAACCGGTTCGAAAAAGGAAAATTTATGGATATACAATCATTAGCCCAAGAGATCATAAAAATAAAAAAGCATGCGGATGAATTAGGATTGTTTACTCATGATAGGGATTTGTTGGAATGCAAGTTTTGCGGTTTAATGGAAGATGTAACATTCGAAGGAAATTTAATTACATTCATTAAAAGGGAAGATATTGAATATAATAAAATGAAAAATAGTAGTAAGCGTTTTATTGAAACTAATGATCCAAATATTTTTATATGTCCACAATGTGGGAATAATACTGAGTTACCGGAAGTAGATTTTGAGTAAGAGAATTTATAACCCGGATTTTAAACCCGTCGAATTCGACGGGTTTAAAAAACAGGCAGGAATAAACTATTATTTTAATTCCCCCGAATTCGAGGGAATTAAAAATATGGATTTTATCAATGCAGGGGAACGGAATTTATCGACGTAAGGAACGGTTTCAAACCGTTCCTTACATTATCGAAAATGGCAATCCAAATAATCAAGGGGATAATGGTGAATCAATGCGAGAAAGAAAATTAAATCGTCTATCGGGATATGATTATTCTACCCCTGGTTATTATTTTGTTACAATCTGTATCAAATACAATGAATGCCTATTTGGTGACATTGTGAATGGTAAAATGGAATTAAATGAAATGGGAAAATTACAGAAAAATGTTGGTTTGATTTACCAAATCATTATACCAATATCGAATTGGATGAATTTATAATTATGCCAAATCATGTTCATGGAATAATACAAATTATACGGAATGGTATTGGTGTCGTAGGGAACGGTGACATCATAAATGTAGGGAACGGTAACGTCATCGGGGTAAGGAACGGTGTCGTAATTGGAGTAAGGAACGGTTTCAAACCGTTCCCTACGACGACAAAATTACACGGATTACCAGAAATCATTCGTGGATTCAAAACATTTTCGTCACGTCGTATCAATGAAACAAAACCAATTTTGAAATTCCAATGGCATAAATCCTATCACGATAGAATCATTAGAAATGATAGGGAATTATTTTTCATTCGCCGTTATATAAAGAACAATCCAATGAATTGGCAAAGGGATAAATATCGTGATGCCGCATGAGGAAATTGTTGGCGTGGGGATATTTTCGGTATGGAAAATATTTTCGGTGTTGGGAATATCATCAATGTGGGGAAAGGCATATCATCGAGGTAGGGAACGGTTTGAAACCGTTCCGTACGGCGAAGAAGCAATGCGGATAATGGTAAATAATCAATGAATAGTGAAAAATTAATAATGAATAATTTCGATTGGAAAATATTATCGATATTGGGAATATCATCGATGTGGGGAACGGTAACGTCATCGGGGTAGGGAACGGTTTCAAACCGTTCCGTACGGCGAAGAAGCAATGCGGATAATGGTAAATAATCAGTGAATAGTGAAAAATTAATAATGAATAATCAATTGTGTCCTATACTAAAATAGTTGACAATATATAGGAGTGACTAGATGGAAAAAGTA
>JANYCR010000055.1 GCA_025360185.1 Leptospiraceae bacterium
ATGGCCTTGACCACCAGATCTAGCTATTTAATCATTTTTTCATCTTTTATGTTCTGTTTATTTTTTCTTTATTTCTGTCGCTTAAAATTTTTTCACAGACTTACGTAAATCAATCTGATAATAATCTAAAAAGCAGTATTCAAAACCTTACTCAAACTCATGTAGTAAGTACCATTGTCGATTTAACTTACAACGAGAAAAAAATTATAGCGCTAGTCAATGGCTCGCGGCAACTCGAATATAAACCGCTGGGAGAGACAGTTTACGTTGCAAAAGAATTTGGAAACATGGCTTTAGTAATAACAAATAAAAATCTTTTAGCTGTTTCGAATAATGCAACCGAGTTTGCAAGACAACCCTTGTATGGTGATGCAAACGTAAGCTATACAATTTCTAATTCACTCATTTTTGTTGCGACGAACAAAAAAATTTATCTCTATACTATTTCCTCTTCAGAGTGGCGAATGATTGATCTCACCGGCGAAACGGTTAGGGCTCACGCTGCTTTCGATAAAACTGGTGCACTCATTACAAATAAAAAAATTATTTCTTATTCTGAGTATACGAAAGAATTTCATTTTTTTAAAATAGATGATTTTACTCCTATTAATAAATACATGGTGCAAGATAATAAAATCATTTTCGATAGTACTCAGACCCCTCCAAAAACCATTATCTACCGCGCTGCCATGGGCGAATATTCAGTTGTAAATTTCAATTAATCGAAATTTCTGGATATTAGGTATTGAATAAATGCCTAAAGGAAAGAAATGAAATTCAGAAATTTATTTTTTATACTTCTAATTATAACATTTTCTATTTGCGTCTATAGCTTATTATCCGATACAAATTCCCCAGCGAGTAACTCGCCAGAAACCGCAAAACCAATTGAGGCAGGAACAAAATATCCAGAGTACGGATGGCCTATTTTCGGCGACAAACTTGTAACCGGTAGTTTCGGAGAATTCAGATACTATCATTTTCATATGGGACAAGACTTTGCGACAGAGGCTAAGAATGGAATTCCGCTTATAGCAATGACAGATGGAAAAGTAATTAAGCTACAAAGCTATCGTTATTCCATTGGAAATGCTATTACAGTTTTACACGATGATGGATTCATGGCTCGCTACGGTCATATGAGTGCCTTTGCGGATAACGTCTGGTCATCTATCCAGGACAAGGATGTTTTAGAAAAGAAAAAAAGAAGACAGGACTTCGAATATGCTCTTACAAGTACAGAGCAAGTTAGGGTTAAGAAAGGAGATGTAATTGGCTTTTCCGGCGATACGGGAATTGGTCCTTCTCATTTGCATTTAGAAATTTTTAAGGATAACATTTATTATAATCCTGCTGATTTTGGTTTAAATTATTTTGCCTTCGGTGGAATCAATGTGTATGCAGTTGATTTAGTCCCTGAAAATAATAAAAGTTTTATCAACGGAAAAAACGCAACTTTCACTCTTCGTTTTAAATTAGATAAAGATAAAAACCTAGTTCCACTAAAAGATGGACTATTAAAAGTAAAAGGCGACGTTAGTCTCAGCGTTTACGGAAGTGAATCCTCCGGAAGAAGTAATAAGATTGGATTTCAAAAAATTACTGTTGGTTTAAATGGATCTGAATTACAAGAAGTAAGTTTCAGTAAAATTTCTAGCTTTCATACTTTCCGTTCTTGTTTTGTGTTAGACAATTATAGAAGCCGAATGAATGGAAAGCCTTTCAAGTATTTTACACATACGAAAGAAGGTAACACGCTACTCGGTTTTAAAAACCAACAACTCGGGGCAGGAATCATTCGCTCTGAAACTTTTAAAGAAGGAGAAAATGAAATTTCTCTCGCGTTATTTGGAATTTCCAAACTACCAGCCATAGTTAAAATTAAAACTAATAAGGATAATATGGAGTATCCAGATGGAGAAGTTAAAAAATATAACCTCGCACACGATAGTTATATAACAGTATCAACCCCAGATAAAAAGGGAGAAGCATTTTTCCCCGCTTATTCCATTTTTACGCAAGCGAATGTTTCCATTGAGAAAAGTAAAATTCAAAAAGTTCTAGATAAAGACATGGCACTCGAATCAGAAGTCTATACGGTTGAGCCTGATTATAAAGAATTTAACCTGGGTTATGATTTATATATAAAGCTGGATAAAGAAATTAACGCAGAAAAGTTTGGACTTTATCAATTAGCGAATAATGGGCGGGTAATCAAAAATTTCCCCGGAGTGTATTTTAATACAACTGAAAAATTCTTTAGAGCTCGCATTAAGGCTACTGGTAATTTTGCGATACTATCTGATAATGCAAAACCCACTATGAGGATTTATCGCTATAAGAATAATCATGTATTCAAAGGAAGTGAATTTAAAATCTATTTGGTTGCATCCGATCATGGAACAGGAATTCCAGATTCTTATCTACAAGTAAAAGTAGATGACAAAGAAGCCTATTTGGATCTTGATCCAGAGACAGGGCTTCGAGAAATTTTTTACCCAGACTCCATGCGAGATATAGGCAAACATACAATTACCGCTACAGCCAAAGACAGGGCAAACAATATTGCCGAGCCTTTGACTTTTACCTACGAAGTAAAATAGTTTTTAGTTTTCTTTATCTGAGTTAACAATGATGGGTAAATTTGATTTACCCGTTGGAATATAAAAAAACTTTGCATTTGCATTATCAAATGCTTTGTATTGCAAATACTTTGTAGTCAGATTTTTATCAATGATGCTTTGCGATTTAGCCTGTCCTTCCGCGCGGATAATGGCTGCCTCCGCATCTGCCTGCGCTTGCAATTTTGCAATTTGGATATTTTTCTCTGAAATACTTAGTTCATATTTCATCTGCTCAAGTTCCTGTTGCTTGGAAAGTTTTCGTTCAATTGCATCAAGCATCGTCTTACTATAAACCACATCATCAATTACTACATTTGAAATTTCTAGATGTTTTTGTTTGATTCTCTCATTCACTGCATTTTTAATATCATTTGCAATTACGGGAGCGTTCTTGGAAATTTGAATCATCTGATATTTTGCAGCAGCATTTCTTACGGAAGCTCTAAACTCTGCTTTGACAAGCTTCTTATAATAATCAGGTCCAATTTCTTTTTGTAATGTAAAAATTTCCGCATACAATGGGCGCATAATAATGACAGCCGTAACATCAATCTTTAAATCATCTTGGGTTAATACATCTACTGTTTCGATATGAGAACTCCATTGAGTAGAGTATATGAAAATATCGTTCCAGGGAAATAAAAGATGCACGCCACTTGGAACCGGTTGCTGGACGAGTCCTTCGTTCCATGGTTTCCAGAGAACTCCCACCTCTCCGCCTTTTACAGTAGTCCAACAATTCGAAAAAAATACTAAAGACAGGGTAAATACTATTATCCGTAACATAAAATTCTTCCTCCTAGTTTAATCCGAGCTATCAAATACAATTTTATATTTTTTGATGAGCTTTATATCTATATGATCGGTGGTGCTCTCGAAAGGTTTTTTTTGACCTTTTCCAATACTATTGATAAATATTAAAATGACTCCAATGAGTTCACTTTTCTCGTCGTAGAGCTTTAGAGAAAAATATGCATTTCCATAATTTTTTTGAGAATCATTCTTTACTTCCCCCCTTACTTGCAGATAAGTAAAGTTATCCACAAAGTATAAATTACTGAAAGTAAATTCATTTGTAGTCATCTCCGACTGAGGTAAAATAGGAGTAACTACAATAAAGAAAATAATGGAAATGAATATCTTAAGAAGTAGCGCTTTCATCTCTCGCCAAAATAGTTTGCAATTGCAAGAAATAATCCTCCAAGAAATGCTGCAGTAAAACTTGGAACACTTAGCATTTGCGGGAACAAGCCCTTAATAAGTAAAATAATGATAGCATTTAAAAGAAGACCAGCGACGCCTAACGTTAAATAGTAAACTAAAGCCCCAATGCCAAGTGTGAATATTACAATTAACTTGCGAGCAGCAAAATTCAAAGCAATGAAAACAAGAACGATAATCAATGCGTCTTTATAATCTCCAGTTACCCGAAATCCAGTTTCAATTAATGGAAAAACGAACAGAACTACTAATACCTGTAAAACAATGGACAATAAAAATTTCTTCATTTCAAACTCCTACTCTCACAATTTTGCTTTGGAAAAAAAATACAACGAAATAAAGAAAAATCTTTCTTGACTGAATTGATTTTCAAAATACTTATTAAATCATCTATTTCCATTAGGAGTCTATATGACCGATACGAGTCTAGAGCACGTAGATAGCTCAGCGCCGCTGCATTTTTCATTCACTGCCAAGGGAGGAGATTTTTTTGGACTAGCCATTAAGAATATCTTCCTTTCTATTATCACTGCCGGAATTTATTGGTTTTGGGCAAAAGTAGAAATTACAAAGTATCTCTACAATAATACAAAATTCCAAGATTCTAATTTTGACTATCATGCAACCGGGAAAGAACGCTTTATAGGTTTTTTAAAGGGATTAGGAATATTACTCATTTATGGAGTTTTTGTCTTTGCAATTACCTGGGTTTTAGCAAAAGCTGCAGGTGAAAAAACTGCGCAAACAATTACCGGAATTCTTTCGTATTTAGTTTTTTTCTCGGTGCTTCCTTTTTTAATTATTGGAGCACTTCGATTTCGACTTAGCAGAACATCTTTTAATGGAATTCGATTTCAATTTCTCGGTGAGCCAAAGGAATTTACAATTCTATTTCTCAAATCATTAGGGATAACAATTATTACCCTTGGAATTTATTATCCATGGGCGATAGCCGCAATCGCTACCTACATAGCAAGAAATGCTCTCTTCGGAAATCATGCATTTGATCTTAGAATCAAAGCGGAAGAATTATTTTTTCTTTTCTTAAAGGGAATTATTTTTACCTTCTTAAGTTGCGGAATTTACAGCTTTTGGTTTAGAGCAAATCTGCATAATTTTTTCTGGAACAATTACTATTTTCAAAATGGCAAGACTAGCTCTAATTTGACCGGGGATGTTCTGTTTGTTACTTTCCTTAAATCAGTTGGGTTACTAGCTATTACTTGCGGGTGGGGTTTCGCCTGGGTATTTATTATGAATCAAAAAGTTTTAATTGAAAGTCTTTCATTTAGCTCCCCCATAGACTTTAATTCAATTTCAAGCATTCCAGTAAAACCTGGATCTGCTACCATTGATAGTATCGGAGGGGATGCACTCGATTCATTCGGATCTATCGTTGGCTAATTTTTTCCGCCCGCGAACGGATAACTCTGAGTATATTCTCTTGAATGTCTCTCATTAAAAAATCGCTCCAGATTTCTGCATAAAAATTAAATCTTGTAGAAAGTCTGTAGCGGCTA
Source organism: Leptospiraceae bacterium (assembly GCA_025360185.1). Taxonomy (GTDB): domain Bacteria; phylum Spirochaetota; class Leptospiria; order Leptospirales; family Leptospiraceae; genus UBA2033. The sequence continues at coordinate 5,366 of JANYCR010000055.1, forward strand.
AATAAGTGTAATCTCACTTGAGTATTACTTATTTTTTCAATTTCATATTGTCCGATCAGTGTATCAAAATACCTACCGCCTACTACGACATGACTATCAAGTGTAGTAAGCGGAGTATTGGCAGGCTCTGATCTAATTTTGAAAGTAAGTTTTTTTTCCTGTTCCCAATCAGTAATTGTTTCTAAAAACATAAGTCCTTTCTCAAACTTTGCTTCTCTAATTCCTCCGACTCCTTCATAGGAAAGTGTAGCTTCAACAGGTTTAGGAAATCCCATTTTATAAAAAAAACTTTCTTGTGGTTCGGTGATCTCAGGGATACGAGTAATTTGGCTCCATACTACTTCCGACGACGCGTTTACTAAAATGGAAGTGTTTACTTGTAAAATTTGGTCATCTAACGGATAACGCTCTTCTACCCCACTTACGAGGAACGGCATGAGTAAAAGGGCACCGAGCGCAAATGAATTCATTTTATTGGAATCATATACAGTTAAAAAAGCAGCGCCTATTACTCCGCCTAAAGAAGCAAGAGGAAGATAAATAGGAATTGTCATGATTAAACAAATCGTACCTTCCTGACCTGTAATAAATGCAAGCAGCAAACAAAGAGAAGCCGTTGCCCATGGCATAAAAATCCGATACGTCCAGGAAACTCGATATTCACTCTTGGCAAAATATAGAGTAATCACTCCTAAAACAACGGGAAGTATAAAAACAAATCCCATTGTCATTATAGCAAACAAATCCTTTAGCTCATCCAATTTTAAAATAGATTGGCAAGCTAGACCGTATAACGCACCAATAATCACTCCAATAAGTAAGGAGGCTTTATTTCCTGTTCGAAAATTCATAGAGACCTCATTTTTTTTGAATTAATTTTTCATATGTTTTAGATTTTAAAGCGAGGGAAATATACTCCGCTTCAATTTGATCAATTGATTTACCTGTTAGCTCTTCCATTTTTTGAATTGCCTTTAGCCCTAATTCTTTACCCTGATAATTAGGCGACAACTCATATACATAAGAATTTACAAAAGGAATAATTTTATTTTCTTTCCAAAGATAGCAAAATAAAAACCGGGAGGCAGAATAGCCGTAATCCTCTCGCATTTCATCGCTTAGTAAAAATTTCTTAAGTGGTGTTAATTGCTTTTTGCGGATAATGTCCTGTAACTCCGGAAGTCTCCAATTTGTATAGCCTTCAATGAATTTTCCATTTTGAGTAGAGCCCATTTCATAGAATGAAGCAAAGCCTTCGTTAAACCATTGCTGGACATCATTGTCAGTATTTAGATCTATAAAAGAATGAATCATTTCATGCCAAAGAGTTCCCGGTCCGGAGTTGTAATAAGTGTATAGAGTTCTCTCCGTATTCCTTGGTCCTTCAGGGGACTCCGGATAATAGACTCCATAAGTATTATATCCCATCTGCTTGATGAATTGGTTTTTGTTTTTAAAAAATATAATTCGGAGTGTAAAACGTGGCTCGTAAAAAAAATAGCGCGAATAAGTGTCATTGTAAAAAATTTTTAATTTTTCTTCAATAACATCCATTTCTTTTTCAGAACACATATAAGCAAGGTTATAGTATTTCGTATAACGCACTTTAAAATCTAATTTATAAAGTAATTTCAAGTCATCTTTAAAATCTTTAATTTCTTTTTTCTTTATCTCTTCATATTCATGCTTATTTAAAGTCTGAGAAAGATAAAAAACTTTATCTTTCTCGGGCTTTATGCTAGTCAAAAGAATTTTTCGATTATGAAAAGAATCTTTTCGTTTCGATTCGTCAGCAAAACTTTCTGTCGATAAAATCTGTACAAGTATAATCAGGAATACTAATTTACGCATAATATATATTAACCCTTTATTTTTTGAATAGCTCGATTATATAAAGCCATATACTCTGAACTTCCTTTTCGCCAACTCCAATCTAATTTCATTATATGCTCTCTTTTTTCGGTCAATCCAGTTTTGTCATAATAGAGTGACAATGCTCTATCAAGCGCATAATTCAAAGAATGCTCTACTCCAGCCTCGAATACAAATCCCGTTGATTTTTTTTTGTCCCAGGATTCATGCACGGAGTCTTTCAACCCCCCCACGCGAGAAACAATTGGAATTGTTCCGTAAGAGTGACTATACATTTGGTTAAGTCCACACGGCTCAAATAGAGAGGGCATTAAAAAGAAATCAGAAGCAGCTTCAATTTTTCTTGCGAGAACTTCATCAAAGCCTTTATAGAAAAAGATTCTTCCACTAGAATGATGGGATTCGTGAAAAAGTGCGCCTTCTATTTGTTTGTCTCCGCTACCTAAAACGAAATAATAAAAAGGCATTTTCCATTTCTGGTAAAAAGAGTTTAAAAACGTATCAAAGCCTTTTTGGTGCGTTAGTCGCCCTATAAGACCAATTAAGGGTTTGTGTAAGTCCACATGCAATCCGTATTCTTGGTAGAGCGCAATTTTATTTGCAAGCTTTCCTTTTTCGATAGTCTCGAAGGAATAATTTTTATAAATCTTTTTATCAAATTCAGGATTCCATTCTTTTTCATTGATTCCATTCAATATTCCTGTTAAAGAATCTTGTCTTTCTTTAAGAATCCAAGACAGAGAATTCCCCATTGGCTCTATAAGAATTTCATCCCTATATCCTTGGCTAACAGTTGTTATTTCCTGAGCGACCACAAGCGCTGCCTTCATGTAATTGGTTTTATTTAGTTGGTCAAAAATTTTTAAATCTAAATAAAACGGATCAATGCGTAAAAATCGACACATCTCTGTAGGATGATCTCCTTGGTAAGCAAGATTATGAATCGTAAAACAAGTTGGCTTTTTTACAGTCTGCACATTACATAGAATAGTCACAATCGCTGTATGCCAATCATGAGAATGAACTAAGTCCACGTTTAATTCTAATGCTAAATGATAACATGCGTATGAGAATACTGCAAAATTAAAATGTTCATTTGCATTTGCATAAATTCCGGGTAGGTCGCGAAAAATTGGTGAATCAAAAAAATATAATTTACGTGAACCGTCGATGGCTTCTTTAAATTTAGAATTTTTTAAAACTTTACATGCATCCGAGTGATATGCAATGGATTCATCTATGCAGGCAAACTCCTTTCCGGTAAAATTTGGTTCTTGATTCATCTTTTGGATAATGGGAAGGGCGACAAATATTTCATTGTCAGTATCGCCTGATTGAAATTCACTCAGGGACGAAAGCATATCAGATAGACCCCCTGCTTTAATGTAAGGAAAAAATTCTGCAGTAGTATGTAGTATTTTCAAAGTGCTTCCTTTTTTTACTTTCTTTTAAAAGAAAAGTTTTTCAGTTTGGATTAACGATAATATTGGCATAATCTTATGAAAGAAAAAAATTTTATTTCATAAGATTATATATAGCGTAGGGGAAAAATGAGTAAAACATTTATTGTAACAGGTGCATCTGGTGGAATTGGAATCGAAATTGTCAGGCGTCTCTTGGGTGAGGGAGCGATTGTAATTGCGACGGACATTAATACAAAGTCCTTAGAAGAATTAAAAAAGGAATTTTCGAATTACCAAGACAAATTGATTACAGAAATTTTAGACGTAAGAAAACCAGAACTATGGGATAAAATTATTTCGTTAGCCAAAAAACAAGAAGCTCCTTTTTATTGCCTCATTAATTCTGCAGGTGTGATTTTACCCGGATACATTATAAATACTACGCATAAAGAAATAGATTTTCATATTGACGTAAATACGAAAGGAGTCATGATCGGTTCTCAAGCGGTTGCAAAGTACTTTGTTGAACAAAGAAATGGACATATTATTAATATCGCTTCTCTAGCTGGAATTTCTCCTATTCCAGGAATCGCTCTGTATTCCGCGTCCAAATTTGCCGTTCGGGGATTTACTCTAGCACTTGCAATGGAATTAGAACAATACAATGTGAATGTAACATGCATTTGTCCCGATGCGGTTGCTACACCTATGTTTGATTTACAAAAAGATTATGAAGAAGCGGCATTGACATTTAGCGGATCAAAGCCATTATCCGCAGCAGAGATTGCAGATATCGTTATGGATACTATTGGAAATAAAAGAATGGAAATTACAGTAACGGGATTTAGGGGATTTCAAGCAAAATTAGCCAGTATGTTTCCATCATTAGCCTCTAAAGTGGTCTCTATCATGAGGTCTAAAGGCATTCGTAATCAAGAAAAATTTAAAAGTAGTTTATAGATGAAAGAAATTGAAATCATTTTTGGATTATTAGTCGTTGTCACCTCCCTCGCCGCAATTGCGGGAAAAGTTAAGATTCCTTACCCGATACTATTAGTTCTAGTCGGAGCTTTAATTGGCTTTGTTCCTTTTCTACCAAATTATGAGCTAAATCCTGACATTGTTTTTTTAGTTTTTCTCCCACCTATTCTATATTCTGCAGCGTGGTATACCTCGTGGAGAGATTTCAAAGAAGAGCTTAGACCAATTAGCCTCTTAGCCATTGGCTTGACTCTTGCTACAACAACTGTAGTAGGATATATTGCCTATTGGCTCATAGATGGAATTTCTCTACCACTTGCCTTCGTAATTGGAGCAATCGTTTCTCCACCTGATGCCGTAGCGGCAACTTCTATTACCCTCGGATTAAACCTTCCAAAGAAAGTCGTTACCATTCTTGAAGGAGAGAGTCTTATCAACGATGCAATAGGGCTTGTCGCATATCGCTTCGCGGTGGCATCAGTGGTTACGGGAAGTTTCTCTCTAGCCGAGGCTACAACTAGTTTCTTTCTTGTTTCGCTCGGTGGTATTCTAATTGGTTTATTATTTGGCTTACTCGTTGCCAGACTTCATAAATGGTTATTTAACAATCCTGCAATAGAAACTACTATTACGATATTAACTCCATTCATAGTTTACTTGACTGCTGAAAATATTCACGTATCCGGTGTGTTAGCAGTGGTTACGACAGGATTATTTCTAACGTGGAGAGCACCAGAACTTTTCTCGCCACAGACAAGATTACAAGCATTTGCCACTTGGGACATTATTATTTTTCTATTGAACGGCTTTATATTTCTTCTAATAGGATTGCAACTGCCGCACATCATGGAAAAAATTCCAGGAATTTCTTTTGGCAGATTAATAGCCTATGGTATTGGAATTAGTCTTGCTGTAATTTTAATTCGTATTATATGGGTAATGCCTGTTAGCTACTTGTCTTTATTAATTCGCAATCGTTTGCATCCTGAAAAAATTAGGAAATTCCAATGGAGGCAAGTATTCATTGTTGCTTGGACTGGCCTTCGGGGTGTGGTCTCTCTTGCGGCTGCTATGGCTTTGCCGCTAACAATTGCAAGTCAAGAAAATTTTCCCTATAGAAGTTTAATTCTATTCATTACTTGTTGTGTAATTTTTATTACACTTGTATTTCAAGGGCTTGCATTGCCATTCATTATTAAATTTTTAAAAGTCGAAGGCGATACAAGTATAGAGGAAGAGGAAATCCATGCAAGGTTACTCGCAGCACAAGCAGCGCTTGATTATCTAAATGAAGTCGAATTAGAAGGAGATGTTTCCGTCGATATGATTAACTGGCTCAAAGCAAAACACAAGGCGAGAATAAAACAGATTAGAACAGAATACCATCATGCAGAACCAGCAACTACAAGTAATATTTTTCTTCCTGATAGATATTTACAAATTCAAAAAGCAGTGATCGCAGCTGAGCGGAGTATGGTGATTCAACTCCGTCGGGAAGGGGTTATCAATGATGAATCCCTTCGCAAAATTGAACATGATTTAGATTTAGAAGAAGCAAGGTTGAAAAAATAGAAATCTAATTTACAAATCTAAATCTAAATTTTCTATTTCCAAAATTCTAAGTGCGTTAGTAGATTTAATAACACCGTCTTTAATTTTATAATCGAAACTCATCCGGTTATCTTTAACTGTCTCCGTAAAATGAGCAACCTTTTGTTTTTTTGTTTTTACTGCAAGATCTACATCATGAGTCGTTATAAATACAAAAGAATTTGCCTTCATTAATTTTTGTAAAATTGCTTTAGATGCAATTAAACGCTCACGTGTATTAGTGCCCTTTAGCAACTCGTCAAGTAACACCAAATACTTTCCACTTTCCTTTGTTTTATTTAGAACATAAGCTATTCGTTTTACCTCTGCATAGAAAAAAGAAATTCCTTCTTCGAGAGAATCTTCATTCTTAATACTAGAAAGAATTTCAAGTGGGGGAAACTCCATTTTATCCGCAGCAACTACTGAACCACAAAGTCCCAGTAAAACATTAAGTCCGATGGTTCGCAGATATGTCGTTTTACCAGACATATTTGATCCAGTAATAATTAGACTTTCTCCAGGATTTATTTTCTTTAGAGGATTCGAAACGCACTGGCTTCTAGAAATTAACGGATGACGCATATTTTCCGCAGACAATGCAGAGATTTTAGAATCAATCTTTGGAAATTGATAATCCGGACTGTGAAATTTTAAAATAACAAATGGTAAAATAGAATCGACTACAATAAGACTCTCAGCAATGGATTTCATTTTTTCCCTGTATTCTCTTTGCCAATTTCCCAGAGCGGTTAATTGCCATAAGTCCCAAAGAAAAAGCATATTTAAAAGATAATGAATAAACGGTGCATTCTGGATTGCGATTCTAGAAATAATTTTATCAAGCTTAGTAAACATTACTTTAATTTCTTTGCTACGAAAGCCCGAAAAAGAAAACATTTCTTTGCTAGACTGAATCGGAATTCCAGATAGGTAAGAAGTCACTCGTTCAATTGCAGGAATTTCTTCCTGAATATTTTTAAAAGACTTTAGTGCTAGGCTTATTTCTTTTCGATTTAATATAAACAGGATCGTATTGATAAAAAAAATGCTAGCACTAATCGGAGGGGAATCCGCAAGAAATAAATATAAGCTAACCGCCCAACCGAAAACAACATAAGGCTTATACGACAGGTTAAGTATTTTTTTGGTCTCAAAGAACTTGCTCTGGTATTGAAATAAAGGAGCTAAGTTTATTTTGCCAGAGCCCTCTTCAATATGAGCTTCTTCTAGAATACGTAAAATTTTAAGCGGAGGATAAGTCTTAGAACAAAATTCTTTTACAAGGTTTTGACGGAAAACAATTTGTTCCACAGATTCATTTTTTTGGCGTAGTAGATTTTCTAGGAAAAGTTTTTCGCCACCAATTGTCTTCGTTGTATTAAGATATGTGAATAATCCCGTTTTACCGGAAATACCCAAGTCCCTGTGAAAGTGATTTTTTAAATCCAACTTATTGATTGCAATATCATAATCATAAAATGTATCTAGCTTGAACTCAAAGCGAAGAACTTCTCGTTCTAATAGATTTTCATAAGACTGGAGTCTCAGTTTAAAGATATTGATTTTGCGATAATAAAAGACTAGAGCAAAGAAAACAAAGAGTAAAATAAATATCGGAAACAGATACAGACGATTATCCGTTCGAGTCAAGTAATATGCAAGAGAGGAGGTAGAGAAGAGACCGAAAATGAAGAGCCGAAGTAGACTGACCTTATTTAATTTTTTCTTAATTCGAGTAAGCGTTCTCGATAATTTATGGATTCTTCTTTTAAGGAAATCACCGGAGGACTTAGATTCATTTGAAACAAGAGGAGGCATAAAGATACCTTGAAAGTGTTTCGAACGGGATGCTAGGCGGCAAGTATTTTATTTAAAAAGAATTAAGCGGCATTTACGTTTTCGTAATTTTCTACTTCTCTTCTATATATTTCGAGATCAAGAGTGCGAACGAGACTACCTAGGTCATTTAAAATCCAACGGTCTACGAGTTTGCCTCTCTCCTTTCCTTTGAACTTATCTAGGTAAATATAGCCGAAAAGGTCGGTACCGTATTCGTATTGAACGAATCTTCCTTCTTTTTTGCCTGTATTATTGACTAATTTGATACACATGTAATCTGACGGAATTTCTTTATTTTTGTACATTATAAAATGGTACAGAAATTGTACAATTATTTTTTTTGTCTTAAGTATTTTTTATTTATCTCGATAGTTATATTAGGGTAACTAGACGCTTCAAGGATGAAAGTCTTTCCCTTACAACATATATAGAACACACAAATATAATTCAAATGCGCACGGAGGCGGATATGTATTATTCAGACATGGATGAGAACCTAAAAAGTTCCTTCGCAAAAAACAATTTATCTTATGCAAACCTTACAAGTGAGTCACAACTACCTGACTTTGGTCTAAAGGCTCGTGAGCTTCTAAACAACCGACAAATGCAAAAACTAGCCCGCATTCGCGCAAAGCGAATCAAGAACGCAAGGAATTTTATTAAAGATTAAATGCTAATGAGAGGGACTGTGTAAAAGCAAAGAAATATTAACCGCAGAGAACGCGGAGTTCGCAGAGAGTATTGATTTTATTGACTCTTTTCTCTGCGCTCTCTGTGCCCTCTGCGGTTTAAGAATGTTTTTACACAGTCCCTTAATATTATCTAGATGTAGCAGAAATAATTGATTCTACAATATCTCTAGCTTCATCCATAGATGTAGCAACTCGGATGTGATTTTCCAAGCGAGTAATAGTAAATACCTTTCTAACACTATCTACGATATTCGTAACAATAAACTCTCCGCCACGCTTACGAAGCCAGCCTACAATCTGGATAAATGCTCCAATAGCAGATGAGTCAATAAACTTACTATCGCTCAAGTCAAATATCACGAAACGATACCCGTCTCTCATTTGTGCTTGAACTGTGGCTTTGATATCCGGACATTTATATAAATCAATGTCGCCAATGACCTTGTATTCAAAAATACGATCGTGAACATCGACCCCACCCGTATCAATGATATCCATTCTGCTATAAAGATCCGTTCCTTCTGCCATAAAGTGTTTACTTGCGGTGGCTGCATTTTCTCTAAGCTTGACTTCAATATTTTTAAGACGTTGTAAAATAGGACTGAGGACATCAGACGATAATTTTATATTATCCTCAACTCGTTCAATAGCTGCCTGTAATAAAGTGCGAGCCATTCCAATATCATTTTCCTTGATAAGTCTTCCCGCCTTAATTACAGTCTTAGCGGAAGAAGTTACCAAACGCTCTACTACGACTTCTTTGTCCGGTTCAGATTCGCTAGCGCTACGAACGAGAGGAACCATACGGCTAGCTTTATCTAAGCGCATTTTTTCAAAAAGATTATAAAAAGAAACATCGATGCTAACTAGATCAGACGCATCCATAGGCTTTTCTGCGTCGATCTCCAATGACATAACGATATTACGGGTATCATCCGCACGAACGTCACCTGATTGGATAGAAATACTTCCATCATCATTCAATTGAAAAGGATAATCGTTGTAAATCTCAAGCATTTTGACATGAGGAGCAAACTTTAATTTGAGTTCCACTGCCTGCGCATAAAGAGCGCCAATATCTCCAAATTCACGAAAGAATATTTCTGATGTTTGCTCCGGGCTACTTACATAGTAGAAATTTCCACCGCCGTTGACAGCAATATCTCTGAGAGAAGTCTCATTAAAGTCTTCTCCAAAACCAATTGTAGTCGTCGATACTCCACGGGTAACATGATCATTTGCAATTTGGATGAATTGAGCCGGATCTTTGATTCCAAGAGTTGCCTGTCCATCGGTGAGTAATATAACGCGTTTGTAAGCGTTAGGAATTCCGGCAGATTCGACAGCACGCAAAGTCTGAAGCCATCCACCACTCATATTTGTGGAAGTGGCAACTTGGATAGAACGAATTTTATCTAATACAGCTGACTTTTCTTTTAATTGAATTAGAGGTTGAACTACCTGCACGTCTGCCGAATATGCAATTACGGTTAAGTAATCATGCCTGGTAAGCCAATTTACCATTGAGCAAGCTGCTTCTATGGTGGCTTCCATCTTATCCCCTTTCATCGACCAGCTTTTGTCGATTGCAAGACCAATCACAAGGGGTTGTCGTTGCGGGAGGTGCACTGCAGGCGGGGTTTTCATTTTGATCAATAGGTTATTGATCTGACGGGTTCCATTTACTACACTAGGTCTTTCTAATTTAGCCTCTATTTCCATTCGACATACAATAAGGAGTATGACAAGTTATGCAAGTAGAAATAGATTTCAATAGAGAAAAAATTTGGATGTTCCTAGTCTAACCAAATATGAACCAAATCATTTTATTCGATGGAGTCTGTAACCTCTGCAATGCCTCTGTGAACTTCATAATCGACCATGATAGTAAAAAGAAATTTCATTTTGCCTCTTTACAATCTGAATTTGCCCAAAGCCTGATTATAAATCCTTCTAATGAAAATAAATTATTTACGTCTAAAGGTATAATCCCATTAAGCGAAGAAATTCAAAAGGAACTAAACTCACTCAATTCAATAATTTATTTCGAAGATAATGTATTTTATCAAAAATCAGATGCCGCATTTCGCATTGCCAAGCATCTAGATGGAATTTATAAATTCATTTCTGTTGGTAAAATTCTTCCCACTTTTCTACGCGATTCTATCTATGAGTATATAGCCCGTAACCGCTACCGGTGGTTTGGCAAATCGGAATCCTGTCGTATGCCTACGCCAGAGTTGAAGGGGCGGTTTTTGGGATGATTTTAAAGATTACCACGAATAAACACGGATGTTAATCGAAAATTAAATATTTTTCCTTTTCCTTCTTGCTCATGAAAGAAATAAAATCTTTGTCACTTAAAAAGAAAGATTCTAAAATAATATTTCTTCGTATATTCAAAAAGTTTTTTTGCTTAGGTAAAATCCATCTTGGTAGTAAAACAATTCCTATTCGAAAATTTTCTCTCATGCC
>JANYCR010000056.1 GCA_025360185.1 Leptospiraceae bacterium
CCTAACTGTTTTATTTGAAGAAGGCGTGCTCAATGACAAGATGAGTTTACCGATTGCAAATGCGGCTGCTAGCGATTACATCCAACCGATGCTAAAGAATATTGCGAACGATAGGCGCTTTGTATTGAACCTTCTCGCATCAACCGGAATCTGCGTGGTTCCGATTTCTTCTTTCTGTTGTAAGAAGGATGGATTTCGCGTAACGCTCTTGGAAGAAGACCCTGTCAAGTTTGAGTGGGTATTTACTAGTATCCGTGATAGTATCAAGAGTTACCTCACCTCTTTCACCTAACCCCACATATGTCAGGGGTTGTTTGGCTATACTGAATTAGCCCCTTCCCTGGCGAAGGCGTTGGATTCGCGACTAAGCGAATGGGCGGAAGGGAAGGGGCTACTCGGAAGTATTCCACAATACTGTAGAGTGTGGGGTTAGGTCAAAGAGGTCATTTAAAATCCAACTTCTCGATTCCATCCCAATTAGGATCGATTCCATTCTTGGAATAAAAATTACATCGTTCTATATAAAGCTCCGCGGCTTTGTCTTTGGAATCCTTCTTCAAAACAGATTTCATTTTTTTCAAAGAATCTTTAAATTTCTTGTTATAGTAAAAATCAATTCCAGCTTCAAAGTCTGGCTTGGTTTGGATTTTCAATTCGCGGATACGAGGAGAAACCCCATTTAGAATTTCAAAAATACGGACTGCTTTGCTCTTGCCCTTTACCTTGACTGTATCAAGAAAACGAAATTCGTATTTGCTCTTATCCGAAACACCTTCTAATACATCCTCGCTAACAAGAAGAGCAGTGGAGTAAACCTTGGTTAGCCCCTCTAGGCGTGAAGCGGTATTGACTACATCCGAAATCACAGTTCCTTCCATACGCTCTTTTTCCCCGATGATTCCAAGCATTTGACTTCCCGTATGAATTCCAATTCCAATCGAAATAGGGGCAAAGCCTTTCGTCTTGCGCTTACTATTGAGTTTGTGCAATTCCTCCAGCATTTCAATCGAAGCATCAATTGCATCGGAAGGCTTTTGTGGAAACAAAGCCATGATTGCATCTCCGATGTATTTATCAATAAAGCCATTATGCTTTCGAATAATCGGTCCCATCGTCTCCAAATACGAATTGATAAATCCAAAGTTTTCACTCGGGCTCAGCGTTTCCGAAATAGAGGTAAATGCGCGTATGTCGGAAAATAAAATCGGCATGTCCTTCTGCACGGAATCTCCGAGTCCTACTTTTGTAATGATGTCTTTTCCAAGGAAGGTTAAGAGTTGTTCGGGGACGAAGCGGGCGTAAGACGTGATGAGTTTCTTTTGTTCTTCGATTGATTCTTTTTGGGTTTGTAATTTTTCTTCTTTGAGTATATTGATCTTATCCCCTAGACCGATGGAGAGGAGAATCATTTCGAGTGCAGAGCCGATTTGGATGGAATAATAGGTGATAAAGTTTTCGGGTATAATGCCTTGCCCTCTCAAACCATACAATATCATACCAAACAAGAGAGATGCCCAGGCTAATGCAAAGTATCTCGCAACTCTAACTTTGGGTAAAGTTAATAAAATTATACTGATAATTAAAGATAATATAAGTAGTACTAATAAAAAAGTTATTTTTATAGATATTGCGTATGGAATAAATAAAAATAATATAAGGCAAATACAAGTTAACCCAAATTGAATTTTTAGAAGTCTATGAAGAATCGGAGTATACGTTGCAGTAGATAAATAATTGCTTATAAATAATAGTGCAGCATTCGTTAATATCCCAATTGAAAGAGGCATAACTTTATTATTAAGCCAAATCCAATTTGGCCAAATGTATTCCTGACCTAAGCCATTACTTGAAAGGAAAAAAAAGTAGAGAAAAATAAATACAAGAGATAATAAAAATAACTAATGTCTCTAAGCGAAAAGAATAGAAATGCATTGTATAAGAATAATGCGATCAAGGTTCCATAAAAAATACCAAGCATGATAGTTTCTAAGTGTTCTTTCTCTATCATTTTTATTGGCGAGTATACGATTGCGGGTAATGAACCTGTTCCGCCATTTGATTCAATTCGAAGATAATACGTATAAGTGTTTCCTTGGTGCAAGGGAAGTTTTAAAATAAAGTGTCGATTAGGAATCTTTCTATTAGAAAAAGGAAATTGGTCTCCTGTAGTTTCTATCGTATAATTCCAATTTGCCTCTGGTGAATACAAATCAATTCTATCTAAAAACGGATAGGAAATTTCTAACAACCAATGTTTGTATTCGTCTTGCTCGTTCTCGATTTGGAATTTAATCCAATACGCTGAAGTCGTAAATCCAAAATGTAGATTTTTTTGTTCGCTTTTATTCCAGCAGGGTTCGGTTGTATCTGTAGAGACGCGATTAATCGCGTCTTTACTAATTGTGTCATTACAACGGGTTTCCATTTTACGAATATCGCCAAATCGTAATTTCCCGTCTTTGTCTTCCAGGTATTCGGTATGAATTCCTAAAACGATTTTTCCTTCTGGTTCTTTGATGTGAATTGGTTCCAGTGCGGCTAATGGCAATGCTGAGAGGAGAAGGATTACCTCACCCCAACTTTTTATAACTTGTAAGACTTTTCCGATGTTGCCCCTTGCGAAGGCGTTGGTCGCGAATGCGAAGGGTGGATTTGAGGATGCTGCTGCTGTGATGGAGAGGGGCGTTCTTACTATTTGTTTTTCAACATCGGAAAAATCGGGGTGAGGTGGGTGAGGTGAGATACAGTTCATGACCAATAATTTTCAAAAGAATTAATCAAATGTCAAGAGGAAAAATTATTCGAAAAAATGATTGCTTATTTAAAAGGAATTTCTTAGTCTTTTAATAGATACTAAATCTAGGGAAGGATTCCATGACCGCGGTTCAATTACGAAACAGCTTAGTAGAGAAAATAAACTCTATTGATGATACTACATTTTTAAAAGCTTTAAATGTAATTATTGATAATAGTCAGGTCAGAAAACAAGTATTCCAATTAAATAGTTCCCAAAGGAAAAGTATCCAAATAAGTCGAGAAGAAATCCGCAAAGGAAAATTTATCTCCCATGAAGATGTTATAAAAAAGCAGGCTAAATGGCTCAAAAAATAATTTGGTCACAGCGAGCTTTTAATGAATTCGATGCGATATTAGAATATTGGGCAGAAAGAAATCAATCGAGTATCTATTCCAGAAAGCTTGCCACACAAATTATAAAGTCAATTGATAAGATTCGAAAATTTAACTATATTGGAAAAGAAACTGAAGATGAAAAAACGAGAGTCTATTTGTCAGGAAACTATTCTATATTTTACGAAATTGCAAATGAAGGAATTATTATTTTATGTGTTTGGGATAATCGCCGTAATCCGGACGCATTCAATCTATTGTAAGGACGAACCCTACTCATCCAGTTCAGGATTTTGTAAGAAGAGTTCGTAGTCATCCATTGAAAGAAATAAATTTATATGGTCGGGCAAATCGCTGTTCTTCATAATATTTCCCATATGAGTTCCGGTGATGAGAGCAATTCTTTTTTCACCAAAAAGTTTTAGGATTTTTTCTAAAATTTGTAATTCTTCTATAGTAATTTCTGGTAAGGTGCGAAGATCTATCGCAATATGTTTGTTAATCGCAGTCTTGATAAAATCGTGATTTACCACTCTCCTGATTTCAGGTAATACATAATTTTTAATTCCAGAGCGAAAAATAATTATTACCCGCTCTTCGTTATTTAGAGATATTGCAACGTGGTTTACGGTTTGTTTTACTATGGTGGCTCGAATATTTTCAGATACATTAAGCAGTTCGTTTACTTTTTCCACTAACGCATTTTGTTTGATAGGTTTAGGCAAATAACCTGTAACCCCAATTTTTTGAAGGTATTCAAAAAAAGGTTGGTTAAAGCCATGAATGAGAGCGAGAACAGGAATTTGTTTTGTGATGGGATCTTTTTTTAGATAAACTAAGGTCTCAACTGTTTCTTTATCGAGTGGCTGAAATCCTATTAGGATTAAATCAGGCGGTGCTGACCTCGCATATTCAAGTCCTTTCTTAGCACTAACAGTATCTACAAGCCGAAAGCGATTGCCTGAAAGATAACTTTCAAATTCTCTCAGGGCATATAAGTCTGTCTCGATTAACAAAACTAACTGCATAGAATCATCCCTACCTTAGTACTTTGCTATAGATGAATCCACTTGATCCGAGTAAGAGAGAATTCCACCTTCTAAATTAGAAACTCTTAGAAACCCGTTCCGCTTTAATTTTCCGTAAGCAGTAGTGGATCTCCCCCCACTTCGACAGTAGACTACAACTTCTTTCGTTTCCTTATATTCGTCTAATTTGAACATTTCTATATCTAAGTTCGGTAGAGGAATTAATAAATCAGTCCCTGGTATAACAGCTATTTCCTGTTCGTTTGGATTTCTAACGTCTACAAGTACAAAATCATCCTCACCTTTCTCTCTGTCGCCTAACTTTCTTTTTAATTCTTCCGGGCTGATATTCATTAGCTTATGTCCTCGCTTAAAATTTCCCACCTTTCGGTTAAACTGGCAATCTCTTTTTTTGTCTCGTTATAATTGTCCAATTCAGTTTGATAACTTCTATTTTTAAAAAATCCAGGATCGGCTAAAAGCTCCTCAAGATGTTTTTTATTTTTTTCTAACAAGTCTAATCTCGCCTCAATTTCATCAATTTCTTTCTGAATTTTTTTCAGACGATTCTTATCATTGTTTTTACTTGCATTCGTTTCTTTTTGGCGGACTGGTTTAGAAGCTTGGCTCTCTTCTCCGTAAACTCCTTCCTTGTGAAATTTTAAATAATCATCGAAAGAACAATTTAGATTTTTTAAAACTCCCCCTGCAAGTTCAAATGTTCTATCACAAAGACCTTTCAAAAAATCAGGATCATGGCTAATGATAAACATTGACCCCGGGAAATCAACCAGTGCATGTTTTAATGCGTTACGCGTCACCATATCCAAGTGGTTGGTAGGCTCATCCATAAAAAGACAATTAGCTGGAGTCAATACCATCAATGCCATTCTAAGCCTACTCTGCTCACCGCCCGACATAGCGGATACTTTCTTGTATATCGTATCTCCCGAAAAAGAAAAATGTCCTAGTATATTTCGAACCGCTTCATCCGACATATCGGGATATACCTTTAGAATAGATTCGAGCATGTTGAGAGTTGGATGCAAATCTTCTCCATGTGTCTGGGAAAAGTATGCAATGCGAGTCTTGGGACCAAAATAAATAGAGCCAGAGGTTAATTGGTGTCTGCCAAGTATAGAGCGCATAAGAGTAGATTTACCCGCTCCGTTTGGACCTACGAGAGCAATTTTATCGCCTGCGGATACTTCTAAGTTTGCGTCTTTATAAATTACTTTACCATCTTTTTCATATTGGAAGCTTGCATTCTCTAAACGAAATGTAATTCGACCATCTGGAATATGATTGAAACGATAGCTTGGTTTCTTATTCCAAAAAATATCTTCTGGATTTTCAATATTATCACGCTTGTCTAATCTCTTAATCGCGCTTTGGACTTGCTTTGCCTTCGTTGCCTGCGCTCTGAATCTATCAATCCATTCCATTCTCTTTTTTAAATAAGCTTCTTCTTTCTTAAATTGATTTTTTAATTTTTCGTGAAGTTCATTTTTTTCTTCAAGAAATTCTTCGAGCGTCCCGCGAAATTCTATTATACCCTTGAGAGAAATTTCTGCAATGGTATCAGTAACATCGCTTAGAAATTCTGGATCGTGCGTTACGATTACAAACGTTGTCTTGATAGATTTTAAAAAATCACGCAACCATTCTTTGGTTGTGTCATCTAAATGATTAGTAGGCTCATCAAGTAAAAGTAAATTATAAGGATTTAAAAGTGCAATCGCAAGCCCGATCCTATGATGATAGCCGGGAGAAAAATTCTTTACCTGTCTTGTGTAAGCATCATCTTTAAAACCAAGTCCACTTAAAATTTTCTTAGCTTTAATTTCTAAATTGTGTAAATCATGAGTATGCGCAAAATCTTCTAGTTCTGCTTGGTCTGAAAGTAATTTTTCAAACTCATCACTTTCGTGGTCTGTGGTTTCGAATCGTTTGTCGATGTCTTCTTTACGCTCTAAATAATTTTTATAAAGAGTATTAGATATGAGTGTAGTATCTATTACTGATTTTTCTTCGTCAAAATTTGGAATTTGATGAAAGAGAGAAATGACCGTGTCTTTCGAACGAACTAACTCTCCGCCATCGGGTTTGATTAAGCCAGCAGCCATTTGAAACAAAGTGGTCTTACCCGCTCCGTTAGGACCGACTAATCCTACTTTGCTGTTAGGTTTAATATGCCAGGAGAAGCCATCGTATAAAACGTTAGCTCCATATTGGTGACGGATATTTATAAATTGAATCAAGGATATTTACGAAATGGAAGTGGAGCGTGAATACGCTCCGATTGCGGTGCTTATTTTTTTAATTCTGCTTTTCTCTGATTGATATGTTTTACATATTTTGATAAATCAGAATTATTATTATCAGTAGCTTTTTTTAAAGCAGCATCCAATTCAGCAGGACTCATTTTTGCAACTTTCTTGTTTTTCTTTTCTTTCTTCTCTTCAGCCATAGTTATAGTTTCCTCATCTACCAGAATTTAGAGAAACAGCCAAACGTCATTCCTTTTTTAGAGGGGTAAAGCTATACTATTGCTATATTTTGAATTTAATGGAAGTCAAGTAAAGAAATTGTTTTGTCTTTTTGAAAGTAGGAGTTTGAAATCCTATTTCTCTAAAGATTCCAGAAAGTTCCTCTTCCCGACTCTCTCATTTCGTAATCGGCTCTGCAATGAGTAGAACACCCATTGCTTTTAAGACTCGATAGGCTTCTAGGAGATACTCTCTGTAATTCGTTCCCATTAGGGACAAAGAAAAAACTGATATGTCGATAGACTCATTCTCTAGCGGCAAATGGGAAATGTCGCAGTGGGTTACATTCTCGTTAATCGCTACATGATAACTATTTTTGTCTTAGAATTATATTACTCTACAACTCGTAAAACACCACCAGACATTTTTGCAATGTCATAGAGTAACTTTTTTGCTGAACTTCTGGTTTCTTCGGATTCATTTTTTCCCATAAGAAAATTAATTGTATTAAATTTAATTTTTTCTGAATATTTCTTTATGCTAGAGTATAAAGCGGGGGACGGATTATCAATTCCATCTGATAATAAGTAAATTGTATCTACATTTTTATTAGAGAGGCTTATTTGAATAGCCCTCTCTATATTTGTTCCCCCATTTGGTTGAATAGTAGATAGAAATTGTATTCCAGCTTTAACATTAGATTTATTTACTTTAGCAAGGGCTGGTTGCCACATAATAGCTTGGTCGTTGAATAGAATAATATTAAACTGCATGGATGATTTTAAATGGTTTTCGAAAACAAAAGATAGCTCTTCAATTAAAAATTGTAATCGCGTTACTTCATTACCATCCGTGGTCTGAAATTTTTGTGACATACTTCCTGAAAAATCAATCATAAATAATATATTCTTTCCGTCTATTTCTCCAAAAATGGGACTTCGCTTATGAAAAGATTCAACAATTTTTAGCGCCTTATCCTTATTTGCTTTATTTTTAAATAAATTCAAAATCTCAGTTTCGTTAATATCCTCATAAAGAGTTTTACTTAAAAGACTTAGAATTTGGAATCTGAGCTTTTCAACTTTAAACTCTTTCAAGATAGTAATTAGCTCTTCATTGGAAAGTCCATAAATCTTTGCGTTTAAAATTTGAATAGCCTCAATCATAGGTAGGTCATATTCAAATGATTTTAATATTCTAATAACCTGGTCGGAATTAAAACCTTCTGGATGATTTGCAATAGATTTAGTTAAGATTGCAAGTTTAGCGTCAATGGATTCCGCTGATTCTATTTCTTTAATAATTTGTGTTAGTGTTTTTTCATCAAAGTTCGCTGTATAATGAATTACAACAGGTCTCGGAGAAAAATAATTAATAATATTAGAATCTGCGTATAACAAACAATACCCACTAAATAAAAATACAATGTATTTAATTTTATTCATTTACTTTCCATTCCTTCCAAGTGTCTTTAATTGATTCGCTTACTCTACATTCGGGCTCTTGAGTAGTATCATGTTCCTTTGAGGAATTATTAAATACTTCATCTCTTACTTGATCGCATAATTCTGAATATTTGATATCACCGTTTTTTTCTCCTAATTTTTTTAGTAAGAAATAAGTAAATTCACCATGATTACTATTTTTTTTAGGATAAGCTTTTTGATCTGATTTTGCACCAGAAAATACAATGATATTTCCTTTTAATTCATCTTCCTTTAATTCAATTTTTAAGTCACGTGTTTCCTCTTGTAAGCTTCCCTCTCGACCAGAAAAACAGGAATCTAGAAATACGAATACTTTCGAAAATCCAGCTTTATCAATTCGTGCATAAATGTCCGCAGTAGAAATCGATGTATTTGGGATATCTTTGAGATTAATATCTACAGGTGCTATATAGCTAGAATTTTTTTCTTTATTCTCTATCCCTTTTCCTGGCAGTCCATGACCTGAATAATAAATAAATAATATTGCTTGTTTCTTTTCTAAAGAAAGTTTTGCTTTGCTAAAAATTTCTTTAAGTCCATTGTCTATTGCTTGCTTAGGTGCATCTTCTTTTAATATGATTTGATGATCTGGGATGCCAATTATATCAGTTAAATACTTTTTAAAAATTTTAGCATCATTGATTGCTCCTTTTACATTTTTTGATTTATCAATCGTTCCCTCCTTGAAATAATTTTCATTGCCGATAACAAGCGCAAAACTATTTGGCGATATTTTATTTGTTTTAGGAATAACTTTATCCACATCTACAATATCCTCCGATGAGCCAATGATAGGATTTGTTTTATATTCCTCTAAAATTTTTACAATGTCATCAGAATCTTTAGAACGATTTTTATTACTGGAACGAGCCCACTCAATAGCTGTTTTTTCATCATTATCTTTTTCTTCAATATCTGCTCCATTATCAAGGAGCAACTTCGTTATGCGTTTATTATTTTTTTTTGCAGCGATCATTAATGCTGTTACATTGTTCTTACCATTAGCATTTACTTCTGCTTTATTTTTTAACAATAATTTTACTAATTCATAATTTTCCTTAGATACAGCAGTCATAAGTGCCGTATCCCCTTCACCATCTTTCAAATTAATATTTGCCCCTTTTTCTATAAGTAAATTAAGAATAGAAAAATTCTCTTTTAAGATTGCATGGAAAATCGCTGTATTACCATTCGCATCCTTTGCATTTATATCAGCTTTTTTGAGTAACAAAAATTGAATGATATCGGAATGACCTTTTACCGCTGCCGCCATTAGTGCAGTCATACCTTTAATGTCTTTAGAATTAATATCAGTATCCTTAGTACGATTAAACCAACTTTTTTTTTCGAGAAGTAATTCAATTACTTCTATACGCCCGTATTCAGAAGCCCAAATAAGAGCAGTCTTACCTTCTTTATCTTTCAAATTGGGATCAGATTTAGGAAATAATAATTTTACAACTTCAACATGCCCGTTTTGGGAAGCCCAAATAAGAGCAGTCTTACCATCATTATCCTTATAATTAATATTTGCTTTTCTTTCTATTAAGTATTCAACAATAGGAATATGCCCTTTGATAGAAGCATGAATCAAAACAGTTCTTTTTTTTCGATCTGTCTCATCAATATTATTTAAAAA
>JANYCR010000071.1 GCA_025360185.1 Leptospiraceae bacterium
GTGTAAAGAGATTGAAAATTACTTGGGACATCTTCAGAAATATAACCCCTGACTTTGGAGATAAAATTTTTTGGATCGCCTGTGGTATTTGGAATTTCCACCTTACTTGAATTTCTTAATTTACCAACAACTCTATTTATAACTGTATTCACACTTATCATTGGCTCGGCATATTACTATGTCGGGAATAGAATTATAGAAGGCATCGAACTTCCCGTTCTTGGGAAATTTGGATTTTGGAGTATTCTTTTCATACTCACGCTACTTACTCCAACGTCATACTTATCGAGCTTATTTTTAGAAGATTCCGATTGGCAAAAAACTCTTTCCTTCGTAGCATTTACTAGCCTGGGATTTGTAACAATTCTATTTAGCTTAATGGTATTTCATGATATATCGTTTGGAATTCTAAAAGGAGTCCACTGGGTAATCTCGATTTTCCGCGAAACACCCGAAGTCATTCTGGGAAATGCAGACTCTATCAATCGAAAGGAATTTCTTACAAGTCTAGTAAAACCGGCAGTAGCCCTAACAGCCATTAGCCTCACCGGGTATGGATTTTACAGAGCGTTACATAAAGTAGAAACAAAAAATATAACTATTCCTGTTTCCAATTTACATCCTGAATTAGAAGGATTTAAAATAGTGCAGATTTCTGATGTGCATATAGGTCCGACTATTCGAAAAGAATTTCTAGAATCAATAGTAAGTAGAATCAATGCATTGGGCGCTGACTTTGTTGCCATCACGGGAGACTTAGTAGATGGCTCTGTTCATAAACTAAAAGACCATATTTCCCCACTGGGGGATTTAAAGTCCAAATACGGGACTTTTTTTGTAACGGGTAATCATGAATACTATTCAGGAGTCTTATCCTGGATTCCTGAAATTCGTAAACTGGGAATTAACGTTCTCTTAAATGAAAACGAAATGATAAAACACGGAAACGCAAGATTACTCCTTGCAGGGGTTACAGACTATAAGGCGCATAGCATAATTCCTTCTCATGCATCTGACCCGCATAAAGCAGTTGAATCAGAGCATGACTCTCATTTTAAAGTGCTGCTTGCTCACCAACCAAATACGGTATTGGAAGCAACCAAAGCAGGATTTGATTTACAACTTTCGGGTCATACACACGGCGGACAATACTTTCCGGGGAATTTTTTAATTCATCTATTTCAAAAATTTGTAGCAGGACTCTATAAACACGAAAACACCTGGCTCTATGTAAGTAGTGGAACCGGTTACTGGGGACCACCACTTAGAATCGGCGCTCCTGCGGAGATAACAGTGATTAGTCTGAAACAAGCATAGTTGCTTTATACAACTACACTGGGTAGTCCTTGCGACTACCCCTTTGACTTTTCAGCTTCCTCTCTTTGCTTGCCGTGTTTTTTTATTTCTTTGTATTTTGATTTCCATTCAGGAAGAGACCTAACGTATTCTAAATCAGGATCTTTTTCCATATAGGGTATCGCAGTATAGCCCTTATCCACAGCGAGTAAAATATACTTAAAGGCTTCTTCTGGATTTTTTAAAATGCTATACGAACAGCCCTTATTGTAGATTGCATAATATTCCTTTTCGTATCCAAGCTCGATGGAAATATCATATGCCTGAATTGATTCTTCTAATTTCATTACGTTGGAAAGGGCTGTGCCGTATCGGTAATAAGCCTCTGGATCAGTAGCAAACTCAAAAGACTCTTCAAACTTTGCGATTGATTCTTCATTCTTTTTTAGTTTTAAGAGAACCTTGGCTTCATCAACCAATGCTTTTGCCTTTGCGATCGTAGTCTTATCTGTCTGATTCTTGTTTAATTTTCCAGTTGCATAGCCTGAGTTCAGGTATTTTTGTCTTGGGTCTTCTTTTTTAACTGTAACTGGTTCAGTTGGAAGAGTGGACTTTTCTTCTTTAACAGGGGCAGTTCCACAATAGATTAAAAAAATGCAAATAATAAATAGCGTTAACAATTTCATACAATCATCCTTTAGTGGTTTTCGAGTCGAAAAATATATCCCTAGGTCAATTTTATGTCAAGAAATTATTTTAATTTATTTAGCGTTAGAAACGCGCTGGATTCAAGTAACATTCTTCTACCTAGATTAAAAGAATCACAAAATCGTTAGTTCGAAAAACTATTTTGATTTTTTTAAAAAAACCTTGACATAACATATATTAAGTATTAGGTTGTATAGTATGAAAGAATTGACAGATAAACAAGAACTTGTATTAAAATTTATTACTGGCGTAATCAAAGGCAAGGGTGTCCCACCAACTATCCGAGAGATTGGGGACGAATTTCAAATCACTGCCAAAGGTGCCTACGATCATCTCAAGGCGATTGAAAAGAAAGGCTATTTAAAGACATCTAAGAATCAATCCCGCGCAATTGAACTACTACGTCACAGCGCTGAGGATGGGCTTCCAGTTCGGGTCATGAGTATTCCCTTACTAGGTCGTGTTGCGGCAGGTGTTCCTATATTTGCCGAAGAAAACATCGAAGATTATATCCCTGTTCCCGATCGCATGTCAAAGAAGGGAACTATATTTGCCCTTAAGGTCGTTGGAGAATCGATGATTGGCGATGGAATCAACGATGGTGACATAGCAATCATTCAAAAGAAAGAAGTTGCTCGCAATGGTGAGATAGTAGTAGCACTTATCGAAGGTGAAGCAACTCTGAAAACTTATTTCAAGGACACCGACATGGTTCGCTTAGAGCCTAGCAATAGCAAATTCAAAACGATTAAAACTAAAAAAGCAAGTATCGTCGGGAAATTGGTCGGTCTTTACAGGTTTTACTAAGAATTCCTATTGACAAAAAAAGGAAACTCACACACTCATTAATCAATGAAGAGTTTCCTTTTCCTTTTTTTCTTATTAATATGTCTTTTCTATTCCTGTGCCCCCAAAAAAGAGCAAGTTTCTGATATAGACTTAAAGCGACTAGTCGATAGAGTAGCAATGATTCGATTGAGTCAAAATTTGGACTTTGATCCAAGTGAAAGTAAAGCATTGAAAACAGATTACCAAATTTTTAAAGAAGTCTGTGAAATTTTCCGCCTCGACATAGCACAAGCATTAGAAAAATTAAAATCTCAAAATCCTGAATTATATAAACAAATAATGGCAAAACGATGAAAAACAAAGAACGTTATATATGGATTAGCCTCGTCGCAATCTTAAGTTGCTCCCTTTTTCAACCAATCGACCGAGTGAAGGCGATTTCTACTGAGGGCGAAAAATACTTACAAATACTACATGAAGTTGTCGGGTTTATCGAAACTGATTTTGTCGAATCGGTCGAAGAAAAAAATCTATATGCAGGAGCTATTAAAGGTATCGTAGCTAGTCTTGGAGATCCACACTCTCGCTTTATGAGCGAAGATGAATTTAAACACCTACAAGAAGAAACTCGTGGTAGCTTCGGCGGTGTCGGGCTTGAAGTCACACATTCAGAAGGATCTATTTTAGTAATTTCTCCTTATGATGATACTCCTGCAATGAAAGCAGGCATTCAACCGCAAGACCGTATTTTAGAAATTTCAGGAAAGAGCACTGAAAAAATGTCCATCGAGGACGCAGTGAAACTAATGCGTGGTCCGGCTGGAACTAACGTCACAATAAAGATAAAAAGAAAATCTACCAAAGATCCATTCCCACTTACCCTTACGCGTGAGCTTATCAAGATTCAGTATCTAAAGTCTGCCTACCTCGAAAATGAGAAAGTAGGCTATATCAGGTTAAGCCAGTTCATGGGAAGAGAAAATAATACTGGCGGTGAATTCAAGCGAATCGTTCAGGAATTTGCAGCTAAAGACGCCCTAGGGATAATTATAGATTTGCGCTCAAATCCCGGCGGTCTTTTAGATTTGGCAATTGAACTCTCGGATATTTTTTTAAGACCAGAATTAGATATAGTCTCAGTAAAAGGTAGAGGAGAAAAGTTAGTTCGAGTGTACAAGTCGCAAGATAATCAAGGTAAAGTCCTAGATGTGCCAATTGTTGTTCTATTAAATGCAGGCTCTGCTAGTGCATCAGAAATTTTAGCAGGCGCACTACAAGATAACAGACGAGCTATAATCGTTGGCAATCAGTCCTTCGGAAAAGGCTCTGTACAAAATATATACAATCTACCTTACAAGACCGGCATTGCTCTTACCATTCAAAAATACTACACTCCAAGTGGAGTCTCCATTCACAAAAAAGGAATTACCCCCGATGTTGTAGTAAATCAAATCACACCGGATAACGATGATAAAACGCTTATTGAAAAATTAAGTAAGACAACTATTTTACAGACATTTATAAAGGATAATCCCGGTTACACTGAAAAAAATATAAAAGCATTTCAGGACTTACTAAATAAGAAAGGATACAAGATGAATAAAACTATTTCTCGTTTCCTTTTGAAAAAAGAAAATGCAATTGGAGAAAAAAGTCCCGTATATGATAGAGAATTTGATCCACAATTAAACAAGGCAATTGAAATCTTACTAAATCCAATTAACCCTAAACCGACTTCAATGTAAATGCTTGGACTCGGAATTGAATCTAGTTGCGATGAAACTTCTATTGGCATTGTAGAAGATGGAAACAAATTACTCAGTCTAAAAATATTTAGCCAAATCGAAACTCATGCGGAGTTTCGAGGCGTTGTTCCAGAAATTGCTTCCCGAGCACATCTAGAAAAAATAAATATTCTTTTAGAAGAAGCATTAAAAGAAGCTAGTCTATCTCTTAGCGATTTATCGTACGTAGCCGTTACTACTAGACCTGGATTATTAGGTTCTCTGATGATTGGCGCTCAACTTGCCCGCTGTATTTCATTCGCCTGTAAAATTCCAATCGTCACAGTAGATCACCTAGAGGCTCATCTAAATACTGTTCATTTAGAAAATAAAATCCCTAAGTTTCCATATATCGGTGTTTTACTTTCGGGTGGAAATTCTTCTATTTTTATTGTAGAAGATTTTGGAAAAATGAAACTACTTGGGGATACTTCCGATGATGCGCTAGGAGAGGCATTCGATAAAGTATCTTCCTTATTAAACCTTTCCTACCCCGGCGGACCCGCAATTGAAAAAAGAGCATCTCAGTACAATCAGAATTCTGCGGATAAGAGTCCTTTTCCCGAATTACTAAAAGATCTACCTTCTGATAAAATTCAATTTTCCTATAGTGGAATTAAAACTAGCGTATTATATTATGTAAAAAAACAAGAACTAAATGATGAAAAGATAAATGAGATCTGCTACCATTTTCAGAATACCGCATTTCAATTAGTCGAAAAAAATATTTTAAAAGCAATCAAACTTACTGGAATAAAAACCATCGTTGCAAGTGGTGGAGTGGTTGCTAATGAAACTCTTCGTAAACGGCTTCTTTTTATTGCAGCAAAGAAAAAAATAGAGCTATACTTTCCCGAGAAAAAAATCCTATGCACGGATAATGGAGCCATGGTAGCCTCACTGGGTTATTATCTTTTTCAATCAGGAGTAAGAGATTCGATTGATTTTCGAGTCAGCCCTAATCGCTAAATAGAAAAATAGATTTACACTTCGCGGGTAAGAAATATCATTTCATGTGAATTGAACATTCATTTGATTAGGAAAATAGGAGAACTATGAAATTAAAACTTAACTGGGTGCCCAATGCACTTTCCCTTGGAAATTTGACTCTCGGCTTTGTATCCATGCTAATTGCATCCGATGTAACAAGTTCGAATCCAAATAATACACAAGTTTTTTTACTATCTGGAATCTTTATCATTCTAGCCGCACTCTTTGATGGCTTCGATGGAATGGCTGCAAGAGCTTTAAACGCAACCTCTGCACTCGGAGCAGAACTTGATACGTTAGCTGATCTAACTACCTTTGGAATTGCACCGGGTTACCTGACTTATAAAATGATTTTAGAAAATTTCAAATTTGATTTTTTTGGAACTGGAGAACTTTTTCCCTACGGAATGCTAGTAGCTTCTATTTTTCCGATCTGTGCCGCCTATCGCTTGGCAAGGTTTACTGTTTCGCATGACCCTACCTCGTTTACTGGACTGCCATCTCCTATCGCAGGTGTGATCGTTGGATTATTTCCTGTAGCATTTCCGAGTAATACGATCCCTACTTTTCTAACAATTCCTAGTTTTATCATTGTAGCATTGTTAATGGTTTCGAAGATTCGTTATTCAAAACCCCAGGTTGCAATTAGAGGAAAATTTACAAAGGGACGAATCTTGATTATCCTCGCAGGCTTTGGAGTGCTATTTTATTTCTTGGGCCTACCAAAGATTCCTTTCGTAATGTATGGGATTTTAGTTTTTTATGTTTCCTCTGGAATCATAAGCCTTGTAATTCAGTTCATCCAAGATTTTTATCCTGACAATGATAGTGAAAATAAATAAAGGTCTCATTCCTTTTTTCGAATTCTAAATCTCACAGTTCGATTTTCTGGATCAAACTTATCCCTGCCCAAGTATTTATCTGGTTCGGGATCGGCAATTGCTTTCATTTTATTCTCAGGAATTCCATGAGTCAAAAGTAATTGCTGTATAGACTCAGCTCTACCAAGTGAAAGTCTTTCTCGATTAATTGGTAACTCTGTAGCATCAAATTTCCCTCTAATTTCTAGAAAATATTCTTCGGAATAATTCTCCAGGATTGCCTTTATTTGAGGACAGAATTTTTTACACCAAATAAGAGAATACTCTTTATTTACCTCTGATTGCCCAGGGAGAAATCCAGAAAAGAAAGGAGTTTCTGGATAATGGATATTACCCAACGATTGATTTTGTAAATATAAACAACTAGAGAAAAAAAATATAAAAAATAATCTTAACAATGTAATCCAATTCATACTATCTCCTCAAAGCTAAAACTTATACTCCGCAGTTAAAAAAGCCTCTTTAATATAACTACCGGATCTATTATCCATCAGTGCTTTCAGACCATTACCCGTTTCAAAATAGCCAGAACGAAATAAGATTTGAAAATCACTTAGAACATTCCAACGAAGATTCAAATTATATTCTCGTCCCATAAAATTGGAAGTTTGCTTATCATAAAAAGCATTATAGTCTCGATTGTTTTCAATAAAAGGAGAGCGATTGGCATAGAGATGGTAATAGCCCACAGTTAATTCAAAAGGACCCGGCACAATAATATTTACAAAGCTACCTACTTCATAAAGACCTGTCATATTGCGAGCGCTAAATAATGCATATCCCCCCGTAAAATCAATCGCGATATTTGAAATGGAAAAATCGGGGAAAATCGTTCTATACCCCCCGCCTTTATAATTCGCAGGAACACCGTCCTTGCTATATCCAGGGCGACCTGTTGTTCCAATACCAATTAAATTAAATTTAATTTGAGGGTTATAGCTATAAGAAACTTGAAAATCCCAAAGACCTCCGCTTATAGTATAATCTTTTCTCTGCTGATAAACTTCTTGTTCATTTGCATTTCTAATAGACTGTAACGCTTTCAAATTCCCATTATTATAAATGCCGTGCGCCATCATAGTGAACGTCCCGTATCGCCATTCATTAAACATTCCATACCAAAATAAATTTCCAGTCTCGCGATAAGGATCTGTTTGGTCATTGTCAGTGGATGAATAATTATAAAGCTCAACAGTATATCCATTGATTGGAACAAACTTAGCCTTCATAAAAATTACGTTTACATTTTGCCTTTTATCATTAAATCCGTTTCCATCTAAATCGGCTGCTGTTCTCTCACGAGTTCGAATCCATCCACCTTCTAAGGTAAGCTTATAACTTGGAATTCCCTTTGTCATAACAGCACCACTACCTATAGCGAATACCAATCTACCCAGCGCAGAAGAAAAAAATTGAATTCCATACCTAGAAGTAAAATCATATTCTTTTAATTTAAAATTAATGTATAGAAAATTACTTCTGAGGTTAACAGGTGTTTGCTGACCAATCTCTCCTCCTGTTCCACTACCAAGTATAGATGGATTATTTCTATCAGTATTGGAAATAGAACTACCACCAAAGGTCATGTCACCAATTTGAACACCCGCAAAACCATCAAAGTATTGAGAAGTAAAAAATTCAAAATTCAACAAAACTCTTGTATCGTAATAATTTAATTTTTCATTCTTACGGGATAGTGTGCTCGGTTTGCCTGTTAGCCGCGCAGCCGTTTCTTGATTAATCATTTTTGCATTGGTAGAATCTAATGCACTTGCTTCTAGAGGAGGATTATAGTAATGGTAAGTAGCATTCTGGCGAGAGAGAGGAGTATCTCGCCCTAACATGAATCCACGAAATCGCATTGTACCTGTTATGTTGAATTTTCTTTGCTGCTCAGGTTCATCTGAAAAAATAGGAGAGGTAATAAAAAATAAAAATAGAGCAAAAAATATCTTCATGCATTAACGAACCCATGCATTATTGTTGAAGTATTTTTCCTTTAAACGTTTAATTGCTCCGGTTCTCTTCATTTCTCTAATAAAAAAATTAGCTTCGTTCATGAGCTCTAAATCATATTTGCGCATAGTAATACTTAGCTGCTTCTCAATAACTGGCTCTACAACAGGTTGCATTTTTATTTTTAAAGAAGGGTTTCTCTGAATTAGCCCCTCTAAATAAAGGTTATCAGCTACATAGCAGTTAATTTCATTATCATTTAAAGCTTTTAAGGTTGCTTCATCTGTAGGATATACCTTTAATGTAACTCTTGGAAAATTCTCTTTTGCAAATTCTAAATTAGATGTGCTATCCTTTGCGCCCATAACTAAACCAGAAAGTGATTTTAAATCATTTAAATTACGATACGTCCTATTAGTAACAACTTGTCCCTCTGATTCAGCGGGTAATATTGATTTGTTCACAAGAGCACCTGGTGACGTTGAATAATAAGCATCACTGAAACCAAGTTGCTGTCCTCTCTTCAGACTAGATGAATTTCCAAATGAAATATCAACTCTGCCAGATTTGATTGCCTTCGCATGGTCTGCGAATGTTTGTAAGGGGACAACTTCCTTCAAAGTAACACCCAAATAATCCGCAAAGGCTTTCGCAAGCTCTACCTCAAAACCAGGATATCCAGGTTTAGGATTTTGAATGTAATAGGGTTCATAATCTCCACCCACCGATGCAGTAATTTCTTTCTTTTTTAAAATTTTAAACAATTGCGAATTTTCATCTGCAACTAGAAGACTAAATGAAAGTGACAAGAATAAAAATACGGAAACTAAATTATATCGATTGGCCATAATCAGTCAATAAATTATAAATTAATTGTTTTGTCGATAATATTCTGGTTTTTCAAGATGATTGTGTTCATTGTCAAAAGTAAAAAGAGGCAAGTAATAAATACGATAACTCCTACAGTCGATAAAAGAACAAAAAAGAGATTTTTGATAAATCTATATTGCAAGAAAGAAAGGCTAACTAGTACATTACGAGTCGTAGAAAGTTCTTCCTCTTTCCCGATCTTATAATAATTTCTAACATAAAAAATGGAGAGAAGTATCAATAGAGCGAAAAGCAAAACTCCAAACTCAGCGGTATAATGCTTTTGAAGAGAAAACAAAGGAATGTAAACAATATTGCCAATTAGAATACCAGAAAAAATAATATAAAAAAAATGAAGCGCAATTTTAAAAAAAGAAGATTCTTTTTTAGTCTCAACACCAATCCCTTTTATGGCTGGTCTTGCATTATTTTCTTCATCATTATAAGATGCCAAAAGCAGAGAATTAAATTTTGATGCGGAAGTCTCAGTTAATTTTAAAAATCGATTCAGTCGATAGATCAACCAAAAGTATCCCGCTATAATTAAACCATAAATGAAAAAAGATATCCCAGATATAATTGGCGAAATGTAAGTGAAAGACGTAGCATTTCGAAATTCTACAAATAGTCCCAAACCAAATCCAAATGCAAATAAAATTAATGCAGTGTAAAATAGAATTTTTTTAGAAAAGAAAATATCGAAAAAAAGTTGGTAAGAATGAAGAATCGCCATGCTAACAAGAATGAACACCGTAAAATGAAATACAAACATAGGTATTCCAATAAACGGCACATAATAACCCAGCACTAGAGATCGCGCTACATAATAGGTAAAAGTAAAGAAAGATATAAAAAGTAAAACCCGACCAATGAACAACGAAAACCAGGCTTCATTTAAAACCGAAACGATCGCAGAAAAACAAAGTGCAATGATGAATAGATTTACTACAATTCCTATCTTATAACCAATTAAAAGACTTTCAATTTTTTCGATTGTCTTTTCTAAACGTCCATCGTTTGGCGTATAATCATCATTTACCTCTCGCAAAAGAGAATTCAAAAAAAAGATCTTAAAAATAATTCCTTTTTTCATTTCCAGTGTTGGTGGCTTTGCTAGTTGCTCTTCCTCCGGAGATATTGTATCCATTTGCCGCTCATGAGAGGTTATCTCTGGTTCAAAGTCTACAGTAAAATTTAGTAGGATATTCTCGAGAGAAAAAAGAAGAATGAGTATAGAAACAAAAATAATAATTTTCTTAGTTTTATGCATAACTGATTTATAGAAATAATATATAGGCTACTATCCAAGCAACAATTAAAAGTCCAATGATAGCTGCAATACCGATAGTGTTTAATCCAATGTGGAATGGTTTACGGGGATGTCTCTCTTCTACAATTTCAGAATCGGGTTTTCGTTTGATCGTTGTGGCAAGTGTTTCGAAGCCAGCTAATTTTACTTTGACAGTAGTTTCCTTTTCCGAATATCGACCAAAGACACCGTCCGTAATTTTTATGATTGATTCCACTTCTGTCGGAGTTTTTTTAATTTCGATAATGGTTGCTGGTACCGGGCGAATTATTCCGCCATCATCCTTTAGCGAGAGAAGATTAATGACATTATTCGCAACCTCTGTATCGGGAGAAAATTTTACCATAATTCGATCTCCGATGCGAAGTTCATCAACTCTAGTTCCGGTAACAGGAGATAGAACATATGTAAAATTAGCAACGAGTGAACCGGTAGGAATTAATCCATCAGTAAACTCTTTATTATCCTTAGATCGGTCTATTGCTTCTTCTTTTACTGATGATGCGTCTAACTCATCTCTTTCAATTGAATGAAAAATTGTATTAATCAAATAATCACTCTTTCCTAGAACTTTCGAAAGATTTTGTCTGAGAAGTTCATTTAGCTTTTCGGAATTTTCATATTCCAAGTAATACATCATTTCTACTAAATAACTTTCAGAACTAAATGAATTTTTAAAAGAATTAACTAATGTCAGAGTAGCACTTTGGACATGATTTCCCTCGAATGTAAATTTCTGAATGCGATTGACCACATCTTTATAAGTATAATCGGAATTAATATTGATTAGCTCATTTGAGTGAGAAACTAAAGTGTCAAATCGCTCAATTGTATTTTTTTGTTTATTAGCAATAGCTGCAAAAACCACAAAAGTTCTTTGGATGCTATCTCGTGCTACGAATTTAATAAAATATAAATCACTAGACATAGGGACTTTTAACAAATAAACCAATTCCTTTCTAATTGGCAACTAATATTATTAAGTTTGCAAATTCAATCGCTGCTTCTAGCGTGGTAACCAATTCTTTCTGGGAAAAAGTTGAACTATGTCGATTGTGAAAATTGAAAATCTGAAGAAATCCTATTATATCTCTGACAAAGGTGTTCCTATTTTATGGGATTTAAACTTAGAAATTGGGGCTGGTGAGATTGTATCAGTAGAAGGCTCTTCCGGTGTTGGAAAATCTACTCTATTAAATATCCTAGGCGCTATGGATGAATTCGATAGTGGGACAGTAGAAGTCTGTGGGGTAAATTTAGGAACGATTACAAACACCGAAAAAGAAAAATTTAGAGCTAGTAAAATTTCCTTTATATTTCAGCATCATTTGCTCCTACCTGATTTTAGCGCTCTCGAAAATGTAATGATACCACTCCTCATCAATAAAATGAATGCGATAAAAGCCAAACAAGAAGCCGTATCCATGTTACAAAGAGTTGGCTTAGGCGAACGACTAGGCAGTTTTCCTTCACAGTTGTCCGGTGGGGAAAGCGCACGAGTTGGAGTTGCCAGAGCACTCGTTTCCAAAAAACAACTTGTTTTGGCAGACGAGCCAACAGGAAATCTAGATAGAGAAAATTCCAAGAACCTAATGGCTCTTATCCTCGAACTGCAAAGGGATTTGAAATTCTCAATGGTACTAGTCACACATGATATGGAATTAGCCGCAATGGCAAATAAGAGAAATAAAATGCTTTCCGGGAAATTACAACCGATTACATCAAATTAAATTTAAAAACTTTTCGACATCTTTATGGTTGCCAAACACAACCATGATGTCCTTTGCACGAAACACAGTCTCAGCAGACGGGATGCCTAAAGTTTCGAGAACCGGCTCGTCTTCTCTGCGTTTGCCTTTAGTCGCATTCTTATAACGCTTAATTGTGACGAGGAGCAAATTGTATTTTTCTTTTAGCTTCACTTCCATAATTGTTTTGCCATTAAAAAATTCGGGAACAAGAAGCTCTGCAATTCGATACTCCTCGGATAAAATTATACTTCCTTTAATATTTGCATGACCAAACATCTCCGCCATATTTTTCGCAGCCCGCTCTTCGGGATTAAATATATGCGTAATTCCAAGCATTTTTAAAATTCGAATATGGAGTGGCGTTTGGTAACGAGCAATGATCTCTTTCACGCCGATTCTTTTTAAAATATCACTTGTAATAACAAGGGTTTCAAAATCATCAGCAGTGGCTAATATAACGTAATCGAAATCTTCTAGTCCCTGTGCTTCCATCGCACTCTCATCCGTTGAATCAAGACATACTGCGTTCGTGCAAACATCTTTAATTTCTTCAATTAATTCCATATCCTTATCAATAGCAATTACTTCATGTTTTTCCTCATATAAACATTTTACTAATTCTTTACCAAAGTCCCCAAGACCAATCACTGCGATTTTTTTTCTGTTCATAAATTCCTATTGTAATAACTCTATGATTTCTTTATAGCCTAAATCTTTAGCGTAAGAATTAGCAGTATAACCATGAATATCCGCTATACTGCGGTCTGCACTATTTTCTAAAAGAATCTTCACTGAATCTCTATCGCCGAGCGCAGCTGCTAGCATAAGAGGTGTCAGACTATTTTTATCTTTCTCATTTATATCAATTGTAGAATACATAACCTGACTCTTTTTAGGAAGCTCTAATAAAACTTTTAGAATATCTTTGTAACCCTTGATTACAGAAAGATGTAATAGATTTGAGCCGTCAAATAGTTTTTCGTTTATATTTGCATTACTTTTAAGAAGCATTCTAACAATTTCTGTATGACCATTCTCGACTGCAAGGATAAGCGCTGTTTTGTGCTTGCGATTTTCTTCCGCTAGACGGGCTTTTCTATCGAGTAGTATTTTGACTATACTTTTATTTCCTCTTTCTATTGCCATCATCAGTGCATTATTTCCATCAGAGAATTTGAAATGCGGATTAGCTCTTTTCTTTAAAAGTTTTTCAGCGATTTCAAATTCATCGCCTTTCACGGCTGCCATGAGAGAAGAGCCAAAGTATTTATTCAAAGCATTTACATGCACACGTTTATCAAGAAGCATTTGAACAATTAAAGAATGACCATACCTCGCTGCGATTGACAGCGCATTATCCCCAGATTCATTCTTTGCACTGGCAATTGCTCCCTTATCCAAGAGAAGCTGAACAATTTCTGCCTTACCACGATATGCCGCACTCATGAGCGGAGTATTGCCAGTCTTTGTTTGAAAGTTAATCTCTGCCTTATGATCCACTAAAAGTTTGGCTATCTTGTAGTTGCCTCTATCACATGCAGCCATGAGCGGAGTTTCCATTTCTGTATTGAAAATATTTGCATCAGCGCCTTTTTCAAGTAGCTCACTGACTTCGGCTACACGTTCAAAACGCACAGCAATTTCTAAAATAGAGTTTCCTTTATCGTTTTTCCAATTTAAAATTTTACCTTCAAATTCTTTTTTAAAAATTTCATACTGCAAAGCTTCAGACTCTTCAAGTGCTCTCTCGTCTGCAATGGATTTCATGACTGCGTTCAGAATTTTCTCATATCCATTGGCTTTCGCTAGTTCTAGCGGACTCATTCCTGTTTTAGCTTTTATATGAAGATCAGGATTTTTTTCTAAGAGCATTTTAATTATTTCTGCTTCGTTCTCTTTGGAAATACAAATCATATAAAGAGGTGTTCTATTTTCAATATCTTTTGCATTCACATCTGCGTTATGCGAAAGAAGTAGCTTTACAATTCGTGGATTTTTATGCCAGGCGGCTACATGAAGAGGAGTAAGCTCTTTTTCATTGGTAAGATTTACTTTTGCTTTAAATGCAAGCGCAATCTTTACAAGATCAAACTGGTTATAATAAACAGAGCTATGTAAAAAACTATCTCCCGCATAATCTTTCGTATTCACATCCGCGCCAGCACCAAGTAGCAGTCGAGTGACAAAAAGATGTGACGGGTAAATGACATTATCCTTTTCAAGTCTTGCAAAATGAATTGGTTGTAAAAGTGCATCAGCACCAGAGGAATCCTTTAGATTCAAATCAGCCTTATTTTGCAGTAGAAATTTAGACGCTCTAAAGCTTCCAAAAAAAGAAGAATACATAAGCGGACTTTTGCCCTTATCCCCATATTGCTCATTTATGGAAATTTCTCCAGAATGAATAAGATTTGAAAGTTTATCCACATTATCCTCCTGGATTGCTTCTATCAAAGCTTTGTTTTCTGGCTTAAATACTCGGTCGTCCTTTTTCACAACTGGCTTAGAAGGAGACACTGGTCTCGGCGGGGGCTTATAGGCAGGGTTTAAAATTTGAACGACAGTCCAATGGCTATTCTTTACAGCGAGAGTAAGAGCAGATTCTTTCTTGCGATTTAAACGCTTCGCTCTTGCTTTATTCGTGAGGAGCAAATTCACAATATCCGCAAACCCGCGCTCTGCTGCAATCATCATAGCGGTGTTACCCTCTTTGTCCCTAATATTCAAATCAAATTTTTGCTCGATAAAATATTGCATTGATTTAAAGTCATTATAATAAGCAGCGCTTAATACTCCGTAGTCTTTGTATTTACCACGTTTTGTTTTAGTTTTTCTATCGAGTAATATTTGAGCAATATCGTGTTGCCGATTTTTAGAATTACGAACCGCATTGTATAAAGCTGTTTCATAAGTCTGGCTTGGCTCTTCTATATTCACCCCTTTCGCTAATAGCAAGTTCACAAGATTCAAATTTCCTTTATAACAAGCCAACATAAAAACACTATAACCCTTTTGTGACTTGGCAAATAAATCAGAGCCTGCATTTAAAAGTAAATCAACTAGTTCTTGCTCTTCCGAAAGAATTGCATACATAAAAGGAGTATAACCCTTATTATCCATTACATTCAAATTAGCTTTATTTGTGATGAGAATTTTAACTACATCTTTTTGTTTTTTATCAATTGCATGAACGATTGCTGTCATCCCTTCACTATCCTTTATATCTAGGTCTGGCTTCTTCTCGAGAATAAGATTGATTATCTCCTCCCCATCAAAATAAATCGCTTGCATGAGAGGTGTATCCCCCATAAAGTTTTGGATATTTACATTTGCATTTTTACCGAGTAGAAATTTGACTAGCTCTATATCCTTTTTCTCAATAGCAATATGTAAAATTGTATTCCCGTCTTTATTTCTAAGATTTAAATCTGCATTTTTTGAAATCAAAAAATCAAATATTTCTTTATCTTTCATTCGAACCATAAGGACTGACTCACCATCGTCTTTTTGATGATTGACATTAGCCCCACGCTCAATTAGAAGTTTTAAAATTGGCAACTCGTGTGCTTTGCCCGATTGCTTATCTAGATAATTCATAAGAAGATTAGCACCATTTATATCTTCTTCATTTACATCGGCACCATTATCAATTAAGGTATTTATAATTTCGGGAAGATTTTTTTGGCAGGCAATACGAAGAGCAGTTTCATTTCGATAGTTAATAGCATTAGGATCTGCTTTTTTTTCAAGCAACGCCTTTACAATAGAGTGTGCACCGAAATGAGTCGCAAGCATTAGAGGTGTAGTATTATACTCATTACCCGCATTGATATCTGCACCTGCTTCCAAAGCGCGGTTAATATCACTTACACTTCTTTTTTTTACAGCGTCAAAAAGTTCTTCCGTAGGTCCGCCAAATAAGGAATTAAAAGTGGAAACTAAAAATAAAATTGTAAAAATAATTTGCATATTCTTAGTTTACATAGCATTATTTTCTGAAAAGTGAAAATTTTCGAGATTACTATCAATAGGCATCGATTTTTTTAGAAATAAGAGGCAAAGCAAACTGGTTTCTTTATTTCTAGAGTATATTGTTCTTAACTCACCTTACGCAAGAGAATAAAACGATGGATTTTTTATGAAATCAAGAATATTAGATAAATCTAATGAATCAATAGCCTGCGGCATAGCTCGGCTGAAGGTGTGCTAACCTTATCCTACAGCCAAGCTACTAAACATCTAACTAGCTTTTTTTCCAGTTTTTTGAACTGGCGAACTTCCTTCCGCAATATACTTCTTTACTGCTAACCTTATCGTTTTTGATCTATCTGATTCGTTTGCTTTTGCAAATTTATCAACTTGTTCGATCAACTCTTCTTCGAAG
>JANYCR010000076.1 GCA_025360185.1 Leptospiraceae bacterium
CTTTTAAAGAAGAGTAGAGAAGCAAAGAAAAAACAACACGTCATTACGATTAAAGAAGTAAAACTTCGACCTAGAATTGGCATTCATGACTACGAAATTAAGAAAAGACAAGCTTTAGAGTTTTTAACCAAAGGCGATAAGGTAAAAGTAACTCTTCGTTTTAAAGGAAGAGAACTTGCTCACGCCGAATTAGGTATGAATGTTATTGTAAAGATGATAGAAGATTTAAAAGAGCATGGGGTTCCAGAAAAATCTCCCGTGCATGATGGTAAACAAATAGTGGTTTTAATTAACCCGAAGTAAAGGAATATTTTAGTTAGGACAATCAAATGCCAAAGATGAAAACAAATAGATCCGCTGCAAAACGGTTCAAATTTACAAAAAATGGAAAAATCAAAAGAGCTAGTAGTTATGCTAGACACAAACTTTCAGGAAAATCTCCTAAAAGAAAGCGTAACTTAGGTGGAACAACAGTAATGCACGAGTCCGATATGGGCAGAGTTATTAAATTGTTACCATACGGAGGAAAATAATGGCTAGAGTAAAAAACGGAACAATCCACAAAAACCGAAGAGTAAAAGTATTAAAGGCTGCGAAAGGATTTCGCGCTGGAAGATCTAAGCTATACAGAACTGCAAAAAGTGCAGTAATGAAAGCAGGCCAATGGGCTTACAGAGATAGAAGAGCGAAAAAAAGAGACTTCCGTTCTCTTTGGATTACCAGAATCAATGCAGCAGCGCGTGAAAACGGTGTTTCTTATTCTAAGTTCATGAGTTCTCTAAAAAAACTAGGCATTGACATGAATCGAAAGACATTAGCCGATATTGCATACAATGACAAAGAAGTTTTTGCTGCCATTGTAGAAAAAACTAAGCTTGCTGCCTAATTTTATTTTTTCTGGTTGCAAATACTTTCTTTTTAGTGTGATATGACCGAAACTATTTTAGGAGATTCCGTATGATTTCACTCGAAACAATCGAAGAGCTAGAAACAAAGATTATGAAGGCGCTTGAGTTGATTTCAGACTTGAGAGCCGAAAACAATCGACTTGAGTCTGACAATGAAACTCTTAGATCAGAAAATGATCAAATGAAGCTCGCAATGGAAGAGAAAGAGCGCGAAATTGCTTCTCTTCGTGAACAGCTCGCTCAATCCCTAAAAGAATTAGAAGAATTTAAATCTAAAGAAAAGAAATTAGACAACAAGATTCATGATATGATGAATCGCTTGGATAATCTCTCTTCTTACAAGAATATTGATTCATCCAAGGCTTCATCCGCATCGTCGTCTGTAGCTCAATCAGCGAGTTCAACTCCAAAACCAGAAGCTGCTCCGGTTACACCTCCAACCTCAACAAGAGTTGAGGATCATGATCCTTCTGAATTTGAAGAAGACAATGACGAAATTATTCTTCTTGATGATGATGAAGATGAGATAACGGAAACTACATCAGTAGCCCCACAACATGAGCCTGTTGTAGAAGTTAAGCACGAGCCAGTTGCAGAGGCACGAGTAGAAGTTCCTGTCCAAGCAACCCCACCGCCTGTAAGTGATGAGAATTCTCTCATTGATGACTCTGATGATATTATCATTGATGAAACGGATGATGATTCTATAAATGTATTTGATTCCGATGACGACGATGACTTCCTTATAATTGAGGAAGAAGTAAAATAATCCAAACATGGCACAGCCCATTACACGTACCGAGGTAAGCATTTTCGGATCGTCTTATTCTATTTCTGGAGAAACAGACCCTGAATATGTGCAACGCCTCGCAAGATATATTGACAGCAAAATGAATGAGCTATCTGGATCCTTACCTGGCGCCAGTGCTCAAAAAATAGCAATCTTAGCTGCTCTAAACATTGCAGATGAATTCTTTCAATACAAAGAATTAAACGATGAAGATGGGCTATCTCGTCTATACGAAATGAAAACTAAAAAAATGATTTCCATGCTCGATGAGGGGCTAATCGGAGATATCTACTAATCGACTCTGCTTTTTCTTGGTTTGATACAAATACCCTTTACTCCAATCAATTTAAAGATATTTACTGGTCTGCCCAAGGCGGTCTCAGAGAAAAAGAATATGTATTTTTTGACGGAAATAATTTAAGCACTCGGTTAAATCAAAAAAAGAATTTTTGTATCTTTGAATTTGGATTTGGATCTGGATTAAACTTCTTTTTAGCTTGGAAGAAAATCCGAGAACAAAAGCCAACTGGACATATTCAATACTTTTCTGTAGAAAAATTTCCAATTCCATATCACTTAATTGAATCCGTTTTAGAAAAAGAACAAAAAATTCAATACTTGACAGAAGACTTTCTCCCTTTTTATAAACAAATCTCGAGCGGATACAATCAAATATCCTTTGAAAAAGAAAACCTCGATCTAATTTTAATTATAGGCGATATCGCTGAGGTAATCGAATCGTTCCATGCAAAAATTGATACATGGTATTTAGATGGATTTTCTCCATCAAAAAATCCAGAAATGTGGACTAAAGAAATCTTCGCCTTCATGAAAAAGAATTCTAAGGCAGGCGCAACATTTTCTACCTATTCTACGGCTGGCTTTGTTAGGGAAGGTCTTGCTGATGCTGGGTTCGTAGTTGAAAAAGCAACTGGATTTGGAAATAAAAAGCATATGCTTAAGGGGATAATCCCTATTATTCAACAAAAAATACCAGATAAACCCTGGTTTAGAATTCCTAAATTTATTTCTTCTAGCAAAAATGCAATTATAATCGGCGGAGGACTCGCCGGAACGTCAATCGCATTTTCCTTATCGCAGAAAGGTTTTAATGTTACTATCATTGAGCGAGAAAATAAAATTGCTTCAGGTGCTTCCGGAAATCCCGCGGGAATGTTTGCGCCCTTACTTACAGGAGATGAGTCTGATTTGGGACAATGGAATCTTACAGCCTATAAGGCTTTTATAAACTTCTTGTCTTTACACCGAGAACAATTTCCTGAGATGTTCCGGCAAATCGGTGTTTATCAGACCGCAAATTCAGAAGAAGAAATGAATCTTTTTAAAAAGGCAATAGAGAATTCTCAAATTAGTTCTAATGATGCTATTTTAACCAAAGAGGAAAGTTCCTTTGGTGGAATTTTCTTTCCTGAGGGGGGCTGGGTAAGTCCAATCCAATTATCGCAAGCGTATATAAACCTTTCGAAAAATAAAGTAAAGCAAATTCTTTCTACAGCCCTTATTCAAATTAAGAAAGATAATTCGCATTGGAAAATTTTTTTAGACAAAGGCGAAATATTAGAATCAGAGATAGTAATTATTGCAAATTCATTTGATGCGAGAGATTTTGTAAACGGATTAGATAAAATAAAAAAAGTGAGAGGGCAAATCCTATATTATCCGTCACAAGAATTTCCTGGAAGAATCGATAGCGTAATATTGCATGAAGATGGATATATTATTCCGAATGTCAACGGAATGCATATCATTGGATCCACCTTTGATCCGTATGATTCATCGATTGATTTGAACCTAGAGCATAATGTATATTTGCTCCAAAGAATAAAAAAGCTTTTTCCAGAAATAAATCCATTAGATGGAAAAAAAATGCAAGGACGAGTTTCTTTTCGTGCTATGAGTTCTGATCATCTCCCGATGGTTGGTACCATTCCTGATATGGTTGCTTTTCAAAAAGACTATTCTGATCTTTGGAAAGCAAATATATATAAAGACTACCCTGATGGGAATTATTTGCCCGGACTTTATCTCTCTTGCGCACATGGATCAAAAGGAATTTTAAATTCATTTCTCGCAGCTAATATAATTACTTCGTTGCTTACAAATGATTCAATGCCTATTAGCTCGACTTTATTAGAAAAAATAAATCCCGCGAGATTTTCCATCCAGTCTTTTGTAAATCATCGTTAGGATAAAAAAATCCTTTTCATCTAGACACTCATTAAATATGTAACCATAGAGATGCAGAATAAAAAATATTTTCTAGTAATAATTCTTTTTATATTAAGTTGTCTTGATAATCGAAGCGCAAAGCTGATTGAAAAATCTAAATACTATTATCCGAATGAAGAAAAATTTCAAGACTTCATACAAGATGTTTCAACAACGCATAATATAGACTGGATGTTTACAAAGTCAATTATCATCAAAGAATCTCACTATGCCGATCATCTTGTTTCTCTTTCTGGTGCAGTGGGGCTAATGCAACTTATGCCCAGAACTGGTTCTTATACAAGCCCTGCCTTTACAAATTATATGACTGCTAGAAAACAAAAAAGAGATAAGAAAGGACAAAGAATCTATCGCGAAAAAACAGCCGAAGATTGGGGAAGAATTTACCAGGCTGAATTACAAAATATCTATTCCATGAATAAGTCAAATCCAGAAATACTTTATAAATTAGATAGACGGTTTG
Source organism: Leptospiraceae bacterium (assembly GCA_025360185.1). Lineage (GTDB taxonomy): Bacteria > Spirochaetota > Leptospiria > Leptospirales > Leptospiraceae > UBA2033. Next base: position 4,412 of record JANYCR010000076.1, read on the forward strand.
ATCCCGAGTGGAACATTAGAGAAGGCATACGACAATTAGCCGGAGAATATCATTTCTTCATTAAAAGAAAACATTCAGAGTATGAAAGTATGATTCTAGCGAGTGCAGCATACAACGCCGGTCGATTCGCTGTAATGAAATTAGAATCAAACCCGAAATACGATTCGATTCCCATCAACAGAGAAACAGAAAAATACATTGGATCCATGTTACGTGTGTGGGAGGCTTTAAAGAAAGGAGAAGGATTCATTCCCGAAAATAAATCCTGGGTTTTGTGGCTTTAATTTATTTTTTATATTCTATACCGATTAAGGTTATATCATCCCTTACCCGCGCGGTATCTATAAATTGATTCATTGCTTTGTAAAGAGAGTCTATTGAGGTTTGAAGTGGTTTATCTTTTTCTTTTTCTAAAATTTCAAGAACTCGCTCTTCCCCAAATTGTTCTTGTGCTTCATTGAATTCTTCTTCAATTCCATCCGTAAATAAAAATAATCTTCCAGATTTGAACTCGCATTCTTCCTGATCGTATTCAACGTCAGGAATCATTCCAATAATATTTCCTCTATGTGTGAGTATTTGAACCTTATCTTCATTGATTAAAACTTGTGGGATATGTCCTGCAGACGAGTAAGTAATTCGATCATAAATCGTATCGATATCTATGATGAAGGCAGTAAAATAAATACTTAGAGATTTATATTTATTAGAAAAATTATCATTCAGAAATTTTAGAATTCGTGCGGGTGAGTTTAACATGTCTTTGACGCTCTCGTATTCACTTTTGATTGCCATCGTGATCAGAGCAGCTTGCACACCATGACCTGTTGCATCAGCAATAAAAGCGCGAACTAGACCGGGTCTAATTTCTTCTATATCATAAAAATCTCCACCTACACTAGAAACAGGTTTATATAAAGTAGAAATTTTTAGTTTTTTAATTTGATCTAAGTTATGCGGCAAGATATTTTGCTGAATTTTTTGCGCAGTCAACATATCTTTTTGAATTTCTTTTAAAAGTTTTTCTGTTTTCTCTTTTTCTTCTTGTGATTCCCTTTGTGCAATCCAGGCAATTCCTGTTTCAATCTCTGCTGTTTTCTTAGCGTCTTCCAAATCAATGGTGCGCTCTTTGATTTTTCTTTCTAGTTCTTCCGAATGATTTCTTTGCAATAACAAAAGTTGTTCGTTGATTCCATAGAATTTTGCTGAAAGCGCTATTGCAATACATAAGGTAAACGTCAAAAAAGATTCTGGCATGAGATTAATAAAATGAATTAGATTAAAATATAATAATAAGCCAGTAGCGAAAGCTGCTAATAAGAAAATTAAGCCAGCTCCAATAATCCTAGATCCACTTTTTTTATCTTTAACCGCTTTGATAATTACATAGGAACAAGAAGCTGCATAAGGTATTCCTACTAACATCATGAGAGGTTGTCCAATTCTTACATAAAATTTAAAAAGAATAGTCGAGGCTGACGAAAATAAAAATAAAGCGTATATAATTAAAACAAGGTAATTTAAAAAACGAATCCAAACCGGAATTTTATGCTCAAAAAAAGAATGAACGAATAATACTAAGAATAAAACCATCATTCCGAAACCAGAATTAAAGAAATAAAAGTGAAACCAGTAAGAATCAAACATCCAGTAGGTAAATCGAAAGTAGCCGAGTGTTAAGCAGGAAGAAAGTAAACAAGCGACCGAAAAATACAAATAACTCAAATCCTTCCTAGACCCTAAAAATAAAATTAAATGATAGATAGAAACGAAAAGAAAAACTAAGCCAATGGAAACATTCCATACCATAGATTTATAAAACTTCTCACTTATCTTTTTTCTTTCTCCAATTACCATTTCACCGGAAGCTCCGGCAAATCCTGAGTAGTTGCAGACTCGTATTGCGATAGTATTTAGTGAGTTAATTCTAATAGTCGATTCCGGAATATGATGAATATTATATTTGCTATTGTTAACTAAGCATTTGCCGCTAGAGTCAATTTTACCTTCACCGCCAATCTTCACTCCATTAAAGAAAAATTCATGTGCATCAATAAAGGAAGGGGAAAGAATAGAAATATTTTTTCCCTCCCAATTTTCTTTTATAAAAATTTGATTTCGATACCATCCAGTCGGTGCATCGGCAAAGCTTTGTCTTCTCCACAATCCCGGGACTAGAATATCCTGCCAATTTGAATCGTCAAAATCTGGATTCGAATAATCAGGATGATCAAAGGAAATGAACTTCCACTTTCCACTTAAATCATACGCGTTAGTTACATCGTCTAATTCGATACTTTGCGAGTTAATACCAAAGCTGATTAGAAAAGTTACTATTATAATAAAAATAGATTTCATTCGTATTAGTGTCATTTCCAGGAACGATTTAAAAAAGATGATAGAGCTTAATAAGAATACCTCAATTGGTCAAGAAAAATAATCAAAAGATAAATTTTCATCTTAACAAAATCTTAGCATCATTCTGACGAATATTAACCTGAAATTAACTCATTCAAATTAAATCTTTACACACCTACTATAGCAATAAATCAAAATTCTGTTACACTTTAGGAAAGGTGTGAATATGAATATAGAAATTTTAGTAACGGCGGCAGTCGCTCTATTTTTGTCCATTTACTTGGTTTATACAATTATAAGACCTGAAAAATTCTAAAGGAGACTCTATGACCATTTATGATACATTACAAATTTTCGTTTACGTGCTAATGATAATTATCCTCTCTCCCCTTTTAGGATTTTTTCTAGCAGATGTATATGAGGGTAAGAAAACTATTTTCAGTAAAATTTTAGAACCAATGGAAAATGGAATCTACAGAATTTCTGGAATTGAAAAAACTAGGCAGACGGGATGGACTCAGTATACAAAAGATCTTTTGGTATTTAACGGTATCGGTTTTACCGTTGTGCTTTTGCTTTTACTCTTGCAAAAATACATTCCGCTTAATCCGGAAGGTCTGGATAATCTAAGTTTACCTCTCGCTTTGAATACTGCGATCAGCTTTATGACCAATACGAATTGGCAAGCGTATTCAGGTGAGAATACTATGAGCTATGTGTCACAGATGATAGGTCTCTCTGTTCAAAATTTTCTAAGCGCGGCAACTGGTATGGCAGTTCTTATAGCAATTACAAGGGCATTCAGTCGTAAATCCAATGGAGAAATTGGAAATTTCGGAGTTGATTTAACTAGATCAATTGTATATGCATTGCTACCGCTTTCGATACTCTTATCCATTTTGCTTTTGAATGAAGGAGTAATTCAAAGTTTTTCGGAATATATACAAGCGATAACCTTAGAAGGGAATATACAAGTTATCCCCCAAGGACCTGCTGCCTCCCAAATAGCAATTAAACAACTCGGCACAAATGGTGGCGGATTCTTTGGGGTTAATAGTGCTCACCCCTTCGAGAACCCTACTCCCTTTAGTAACTTACTTCAAATGCTATCTATACTTTTAATTCCTTCAGCTCTAACTTTTACATACGGTAAAATGACTGGAAATATAAAACAGGGACTTGTTCTATTTGGAGTAATGTCTATTTTATTTTTATTGGGTTTGGGAATTGCTCTCTATTCAGAATTTAATTACACATCTGTTGCTGGAACAGGAGCATCTTTAGAAGGAAAGGAATTACGATTCGGGATAACTAATAGTATCCTTTGGGGGACAGCAACCACAGCCGCATCGAACGGATCAGTAAACGCAATGCACGACAGCTTCTCCTCGTTAGCCGGTCTTGTTATGATATTAAATATCATGATGGGAGAGGTTATTTTCGGTGGAGTAGGAGCTGGACTTTATGGGATGATTTTATTTGTAATTTTAACTGTATTCATTGCAGGCTTAATGGTTGGTAGAACTCCCGAATACTTAGGCAAAAAAATAGAGGCAAAGGAAATCAAGTTTGCCATGCTTGGAGTATTACTTCCTTCGATTTGTATTTTATTTTTCTCAGGGCTTTCCGTTTTAATGGAAACGGGATTAAGTTCTCGAAATAATGTAGGTCCGCATGGCTTAACTGAAATTCTATACGCATTTTCCTCTGCGTCGGGAAACAACGGCAGCGCATTCGCAGGATTAAACGCGAATACAAATTACTACAATCTAGTGTTGGGCTTCTGTATGTTAGCCGGTAGATTTGGAGTAATCATTCCAATTCTTGCAATCGCTGGTAGTATTTCTGTTAAGAAACAAACACCTGTTTCCTCTGGAACATTCCAGACAGATAGACCACTCTTTATGGTTTTATTAATTTCGATTATTCTAATCGTTGGCGCTTTAACTTTCTTCCCTGCCCTTCTTTTGGGACCGGTGTTGGAGCATTTTTTATTAACCGCGGGGCATTTATTTTAGGAGATACTCATGAGTAAAAAATTTCAATCATTCGATAAGAAAATTTTTCAAGATGCTTGCATTGCTTCCTTCAAGAAACTTAATTTTAAAGAGCAATTAAGAAACCCTGTGATGTTCGTTGTGTTCGTAGGGGCTATTTTATCAAGTTTAATTATGCTTAAGGAATTATTTCTAGGGGCTAATGCTGGTTTTACCATTCAGATAACATTCTGGCTTTGGGTTACGATTCTATTCGCCAACTTCGCAGAAGCACTCGCAGAGGGAAGAGGAAAAGCAAGAGCAGATAGTCTTCGTAAAACAAGATCCCAAACAACTGCAAGGCTTTGGGTAGATGGAATAGAAAAATCAGTATTATCCGCTGATTTAAAAAAAGGAGACAGGGTGGTTTGCGAAACAGGCGATGTGATTCCTGGAGATGGAGAAGTCGTAGAAGGCATCGCAAGTGTAGATGAGTCAGCGATTACCGGTGAATCTGCTCCAGTGATTCGAGAGAGTGGCGGGGATAGAAGCGCAGTCACCGGTGGAACAAAAGTTTTAAGTGATCGCATCATCATTGAAATTACCTCCGAGCCAGGAAAAACTTTTATAGATAAAATGATTGCACTCGTAGAAGGAGCGTCCCGCCAGAAAACTCCGAATGAAATCGCCTTGACTATTTTACTTTCGAGTCTAACGCTTGTATTCCTTTTTGCAGTAATGAGTCTTTACCCGTTTTCAGTTTACAGCTATAACGAATCAGGCGTTAAAGAAAACTCTATATTAACCGTTCCAGTTCTAATTGCTTTACTAGTCTGTTTAATCCCTACTACAATCGGCGGGCTTTTAAGTGCGATTGGAATTAGCGGGATGGATAGACTCATGCGACGAAATGTAATTGCAAAGAGCGGAAGATCCATCGAAGCCGCAGGAGATATTGATGTGCTCTTACTTGATAAAACAGGAACGATAACACTTGGCAATCGAATGGCGACAAACCTAATTCCGGCTCCTGGTATGTCGGAAGAAAAATTAGCATCTGCTTCACAACTTGCCTCTTTCTCTGACGAGACACCAGAAGGTAGGTCGATTATTATTTTAGTAAAGGAAAGATACGGGCTAAGAGAAAGAAACCTCTCTGAGCTGGGTGGAAAATTTATTCCATTTACTGCTAAGACAAAAATGAGTGGAGTTGACTTTCCTTCCATTGATGGCAAGGCGGGAATTCAAATTCGAAAAGGAGCAAGTGAGGCTATTCAAAATTATGTGGTAGGACTCGGTGGAGAATATCCGCATGAGGTAGCTGATATTGTAAACCTAATTGCACGCGAAGGAGGAACGCCTTTAGTCGTCGCTGTTGGGGGAGAAGTTGTCGGTGTGATTCAACTGAAAGATATTGTGAAAGGAGGGATTAAGGAAAGGTTTGCGCAACTTCGCACGATGGGAATTAAAACGATTATGATTACTGGTGATAATTCGCTCACAGCAGCAGCGATCGCGGCAGAAGCCGGAGTAGATGATTTTATCGCAGAGGCAACACCTGAAACAAAACTAAAACGAATTCGCGAGGAGCAAACAGGCGGCAGACTCATCGCAATGATTGGAGATGGAACAAATGACGCACCGGCATTAGCCCAGGCAGATGTAGGAGTTGCAATGAATACAGGGACTCAGACTGCAAGAGAAGCGGGTAACATGATTGACCTTGACAGTAATCCAACCAAGCTAATTGAAATTGTAGAAATTGGAAAACAACTTCTAATGACGAGAGGCTCTCTTACTACCTTTAGCATTGCAAATGATATTGCAAAGTATTTTGCCATCTTACCGGCGTTATTCACAACTTTGTATGCAGTTGATGGAAAGCCAGGTCCCTTATCGGTCTTTAATATTATGAAATTGTATTCACCTGAAAGTGCGATACTAAGTGCAATCATATTCAACGCTTTAATTATCATCGCACTCATTCCGCTTGCACTACGCGGTGTCGCTTATCGACCAATTGGGGCTAATGCCATTTTACTGCGAAACTTAACTTTGTATGGACTCGGCGGACTCTTAGTTCCTTTTTTAGGAATTAAATTAATAGATGTTCTAATTGTTTTTTTACATTTAGTTTAAATGAAATTTAAAGTCAAGATAAACGGTAGGATGGGCATCCCTGCATGTCCCAACAGACAGGGATGCCTCCCAGTGAACAGGCAGGGATGCCCATCCTACCAGCATTGGAATATCGCTTGGTGGTAGTGTGAGCGAAGCGAAATGGAGTTTCGGGAATGACAGCTTAATTAATATAAAGGAGAATTCTATGCAAGCAATACGATTATTTTTAACATTCACAATCCTAACGGGAATCATCTACCCGCTTTTGATTACAGGGATTGCAAATTTATTTTTCAAAGAAAAATCGCAAGGGTCACTAGTTTATTTGAATGGCAATTTAGTTGGTTCATCTCTCATAGAACAAGATTTTAAATCAGAAAAGTATTTTCATGGCAGACCTTCGACAGGAAATTACAACGCGAATCCGTCAGGTGCATCTAACCAGGGCATGACGAATAAAGATTTAAAAAATACAATTAACGAAAGAAAAGAAAAGCTAAAAGAATTTGTAACGGAAAATAATAATTATCCACCTGATCTTTTATTCGCATCTGGAAGTGGGCTTGACCCGCATATATCACCCGAGGCAGCAAAATTTCAAATTCCAAGAATTGTAAAATCTAGAAATTTTTCCCCGGAGCAAAGAATTAAATTAGAAAAACTAGTAGAAGAAAAAATTGAGCATAGAGATTATAGAATTCTAGGAGAAGAAAGAGTAAATGTTTTACTCCTAAATTTAGCATTAGATAAAATAGATTTGTTGAAAAATTGATAATGAAAAGACATGCATGTAATGTTGTCACGCTAGTAGAGAATAGACAAAAGATGCCACCTCGCGTTCGAATTTGTTCGCACTTAAATTTAATTGAACAGCGTAAGCGTGTCCGTGATTTTAGGTAAAATCACATTGACAGGAATTAAATAAAAAATAAGGTTTTTCTATGTTTATTAAAGAAGAGTCAAGAAAAAAAATTCAAGAATTAGCGGAAAATTTTGAAGAGAAATTGGATTTTATTAAAACTTCTGGAGAGTACAAAGAAGCTCAAATCGAAGATGAATTTATTAAACCTCTCTTTAAATACTTAAACTGGAATATTTCAAATGAAGGAATTAAAAATCCTGCTGAAAGAGAATTTATAGTTCAGGCAAAAGGAAAAAACGGAAAAGAACCAGACTATCTTTTGCAATTAGATAAAAAGCCTAGTTTTTATATCGAAGCAAAACATTCAAAGTATGATTTACAAAAAAGAACGGATTATATTTGGCAAGCCTATAGTTATGCGTATTCTACTCAAACAAAAGCTAAGTATGAAAAAGTAGATTTTGCATTGCTTACGGACTTTGAAGAGTTTCGTTTTTTTGATTGCACTTTCCCTGCAAAAAATCATGCAGCGTTAAACAACTATTGTGTGCTAGATTGGACTTATAAAGATTATATAAAAAATTTTGATAAGCTCTGGGAATTTTTTGAAAGAGAAAATGTTAGAAAAGGAAGTTTAGAAAAACTTTACATCAACGAAAAGAAAATAAAAGAAAACCGTATTCCACCGGACAAAGCATTTTTAAAAGATTTAGATGATGAGAAAGATGGATGGAGAATTAAACTAGCAAAGGATATAAAAAAATACCAACCAGATTTTTCCGCAGAATTCATTACCCAAGCCGTTCAATTAATTTTAGACCGTTTTATTTTTATCAAAGTATTATCAGATAGAGAAATCGAAGAAGACATTATTCACAATCTTGTAAATAAAATCCAAAACTTAAAAGATAAAGAAGAAGGAATTATTTATGATGAATGCAAAGATATTTTTGATGAGTTAGATAAAACCTACAATGGAAGTATTTTTACAAAACGTTCGGAGTTGGATTCTGTTAAGGTTAGCAACAAAACACTACTCGAAGTTCTAAAAGACTTACTCCCTGAAAATTCTCGTTATAATTTTAAAGTAATCCCAATCGAAATCTTAGGAACGATTTACGAACAATTCTTAGGCAAAGTAGTAGTTACCACAGACAAACGAGCGACTATTGACTATAAGCCCGAAGTTAGAAAAGCAGGCGGAGTTTATTATACTCCTGATTACATTGTAAATTACATCGTAGAAAAAACCGTTGGAGAAAAACTAAAAGAGTGCAAGAAGTTTGAAGATTTACTTGAAATCAAAATCTGTGATCCCGCCTGTGGTTCCGGCTCCTTCTTATTAGCCGCATTCGATGCTTTGATAAAATGGACAATCGGTTATTATGAATCAAAAGTAAAAATAGA